>NZ_PNCP01000080.1:0-12293 GCF_005886115.1 Pseudoalteromonas sp. S4492 | reverse complement strand
AACGCCTTTAGGTCAAAAATTTCTTCATGGTCAGCCTTTAAGTGACGGCCAACAAGTCTTCTTAAATAAAGAGGTTGCAGAATACAGAGTGCGCCTTTCGAGTATTAGTTGGTTCATGCGAATGCTTAATGAATATATAGCCAGACGGGCAAATAAAGAAGACGAGTGTACGGGTCACTTTTGGGAAGGGCGCTTTAAAAGCCAAGCACTCCTTGATGAACCTGCTCTATTAGCATGTATGGCCTATGTTGATTTAAACCCTGTTCGTACTAAAGCTGCGAGCACGCCGGAGCAATCGGACTATACCAGCTTTAAAAAGCGATGCCAGAGCGTGAAGGAGTCAAAGCAACCTAAATTACTAGCTCGTTTTGTTGGTGGCATGAGTAAGTATAAATCAAAGGGTATACCTTTTGAGTTAAAGTCATACCTGTTACTAGTGGAGCAAACTGGTCGTTGTATTTGTTCGGATAAGCCCGGATATATAGAGCATCATTTACCTCCAATTCTTGAAAGGCTGAATTTCGAACCGGAAAAATGGTTAACGCTCACAACACAGTTTGAAAATTTATTTCATGGAGCTGCAGGTAGAGCTGGGGCTATTGAACGTTATTGCAGTAAAACTGCTCGTAAGCGACGAAGTAACCTAACAAGCTGTAAGTTATTACTTGCTGGCTAATTTATATGTAATTTAGAGTAGAGCTTTCAAATCACTGCTTTCGGTATACATTGAGATATTTAAAATGACAGAATTACGCTTCAAAAGTATGGGGTTCGTTTAACTCTTTCTATAAAACCACATCTTTTAAGTTTAAAGACAGAAAAAATTCAGTAATCCCCCTTTTAATTTAAATATTTGCCAATTTATAGATGCCTGTCTTGCAATGTCAGCCTTTTTAACAGTGACTGTCCACTTAGAGTTGTCAGTAAAAATCATTAATCTTTAAATGAGCGGTGTAGGTTGGACTTTAATTTTTATCAACTGGGCGTTTTTTCAGTTACATAGCGTTGAACTAAGCGATAGTATGGCGGTCTGAAAGTACCTATAAAAATGAATATTGAAAACAACAGTAGAGGATCAGACTAAGATCCTATATTATTGTTAACATCATTAACAAAAACGACATATAAAAATGGGAGTTTTATGCAGTTAGTCGATTTAAATCCACATGATCCAGAAGTAGTACACGTGTTTTCTGATATAGACCGACTCATAAACTCATTATATCCTGTTGCCACTGCTCAATCCTTAAGTGTTGAAGAACTTGCTGAACCCAATGTATATGCTATTGGCTTGAAAAATGAAGATGGTATTGTTGCTTGCGGTGCTATCGTGATGCAAGAAGGCAATCCTCCATACGGTGAAATCCGCCGCCTATATGTAAAACCAAGCTACCGTGGTAAAGGGTTATCACGTAGAATTATGCAAATACTCTTGCATCACGCTGGTGAGCAGCAAATTCCGCTAATTCGATTAGAAACAGGCCCTAAGCAAACAGAATCAATCAGCCTATACGAAAACTTAGGCTTCAATCGTTGTGGTCCGTTTGGTAATTACAGCGAAAATCCACAAAGCTTATTCATGGAGTTAGGGCTTAACCAGTAATTTAGTTAATAAAGCCATGTTTTAGTGAGGACATCATAATTTTTAAATACTCCTTACAAATCATGTGCTTTGCTACTGCTTTGTTGATTGCTGCCTGTGGTGATAAATCACAGGAATCCAATACTACTCAGCGTAAGCAAGCCGACCTTACGGTTGGTAGTACAAAGCTCTACTTAAACTCATGTCATTCACTCACTGGTGTCTTCAATCATAATGGCACCATAAAAACAAAAGTAATCCTTACATTTCCTACACGTGCTTTGAGTGTTTGCAACAATAAGCAATCACTGCTGAATTTTGATGGTACTTATCTTACAGTAAAAATTTGCCGTACTGCTTTTGGCGCAGGAGGGTGTGGTGTTGAAAAATACCGCACAAAAGACTTCAAAAATTGGCAAGAGTACATCGGTATTACGTGGCATGACAATGAGCAATATGAAGCGTGGAGGCAACTAGGGTCAAACTCTTCAAAAGCTGATGACATCACAAAAGTAGTGCCTGTCCACTGAAATAAAGATGGATTTCACTAACACATATTTTCTAACATATATTTTTGCAGTGACTGTCCTTTTAAAAATTGCTCATTTGCCATGTTGAGTGCCTGTCCATCTAAAGGAATTTTAAAATCTAACAACTAAATTAAACCCTAATAAAACTGGGGGTTTATCGATCAGTTTTTCACATCAAAAATCACTCGTTACGAGTAAAAATTCTTGTTGGACTTGAATCACTATTTTTCTTTTAATGCGCGGCAACAACCCTTGCCGAATTCGGCACTACTAAAATAAAAGAGAAAGATAGATGAAAGAGACAACATCACTAGAACAAGCTCGCACGAGTTACAATGTTCGTCATTGGAGCCAAGGTTTCTTTGGTATTAATGATCAAGGTGATGTGTATGTTGCGCCAAAGGCCCATGCCCCAGAGCAAACCATTGCACTAATCGATATCGCACAGCAATTACAAGACAAAGGCTTAAGCTTGCCTGCGTTGGTTCGTTTTCCACAAATTTTACATCATCGTGTACATAGCTTATGTCAGGCATTTAACACGGCGATTGAAAATTATGGTTATCCGAAAGACTATTTGCTTGTTTACCCAATTAAAGTAAACCAACAGCGTGAAGTTGTTGAAGAAATTGTTGCAAGCCAAGCTGATATTGAAAAGAAGCAATTGGGTCTAGAAGCGGGCAGTAAACCTGAGCTATTGACTGTATTAGCAATGGCAGAAAAAACCAGTGCTGTCATTGTGTGTAATGGCTACAAAGACCAAGAATACATTCGTTTAGCACTGATTGGCGAAAAGCTAGGCCACAAGGTTTACATTGTTCTCGAAAAACTATCTGAGCTAGACATGGTGCTTAGCCAAGCTAAAGAGTTAAACGTAAAGCCGCGCATTGGTATTCGCGTACGTTTAGCGTCGCAAGGTAAGGGCAAATGGCAAGCAAGTGGTGGCGAAAAATCAAAATTTGGTTTGTCGGCATCGCAAGTACTCAGTGTGGTTAATCGCCTTAAAGCGTCTGATCAACTTGATCTGATCCAACTTGTACACTTTCACTTAGGCTCGCAAATGGCAAACATCCGCGATGTTCGTTTAGGTGTGAGTGAAGCTGCGCGTTTTTACTGTGAATTACGCAAGTTAGGTGCACAAATTGATTGCTTAGATGTTGGTGGCGGTTTAGCGGTAGATTATGACGGTACTCGTAGCCAGTCACATAACTCAATGAACTACAGCCTGAGTGAATACGCTAATAACATCGTATACACCATTGGTGATACCTGTAAGTTATATGAGCAGCCAATGCCGCGCATTATTTCTGAGTCAGGTCGTGCGTTAACAGCTCACCATGCTGTATTGATTTCGAATGTTATCGGCACCGAAAGCTATGTACCAGAAGACATTCAAGCCCCAGCCGCTGATGCACCACTATTATTAAAAAACATGTGGACATCATGGCAGCAGTTAAGTGATGACAATGACGACCGTGCATTAATCGAAATTTATCATGATAGTCAAGGCGATTTAGCTGAGGCACATAATCAATTTGCACTTGGTTTGTTAGATTTAACAGAGCGAGCATGGGCGGAGCAAGTTAACTTACGTGTATGTTATGAACTTAACAAACATATGGATAACAAAAACCGTTTTCATCGCCCGATTATTGATGAATTAAATGCGCGTTTAGCCGATAAGTTTTTTGTGAACTTTTCATTGTTCCAGTCATTACCGGATGCATGGGGTATTGACCAAGTGTTTCCTGTTTTACCGTTAAGTGGCTTAACAGAAGCACCACAAAAGCGTGCCGTTTTACTTGATATTACGTGCGATTCAGACGGTGCGATGGAGCACTATGTTGACGGTCAAGGTATTGAAAGCACATTACCTGTGCCAGCATTTAGCGAAGAAAAACCGTATTTAATGGGCTTTTTCTTAGTCGGTGCGTACCAAGAAATTTTAGGTGATATGCACAACCTATTTGGCGACACGCACAGTGCAATTGTGAAAATGGATGAGCAAGGTCAAGCGCAAATCACCGAAATCAACGAAGGTGATACCGTTGCTGACATGATGCGTTACGTACATTTAGATGTAGAAAGCTTCCAGCAATCTTACGCCCAGCTGGTGGCGGCAAAACTGCCAGAAACTGAACAGCAAAGCGTATTAGATGAGCTGCAAACTGGCTTAAATGGTTACACTTATTTAGAAGAGTTATAAGCAATGTCGACATTGTTTGACCACACAGATCATTCATTATATTCAAACGGCATGACGTTTTTACGTCAGCCGATGGTGCAGAACATCACAGCAATCGATGCCGATGTAGTGGTGTTAGGTTTACCCTTTGATTTGGCGACCTCAGGTCGCCCTGGTGCACGTTTAGGTCCTGACGCAATTCGTCGTGCCTCAGTGCACCTAGCATGGGAAGAAACCAAGTACCCGTGGACGTTTCCGTTGTTTGAGCGTTTAAAATTAGCTGATGCAGGCGATTTTACTTACCCAGTAGGCGACCCTGAATATTTTACCGCGCAGTTAGAGTTAGCCGCTGAGCAAATTCTTCGTCAAGGTAAAACATTATTGGGCTTAGGTGGTGACCACTTTGTGACTTTGCCGTTACTGCGTGCCCATGCTAAGCAACACGGTAAAATGGCATTAGTTCATTTTGATGCCCACACAGATACTTACAGCAATGGCTCGCGCTATGATCACGGTACAATGTTTTATCATGCGCCGATGGAAGGGCTAATTGATGTTGATCACAGCATTCAAATCGGTATTCGTACTGACTTTGATCAGAGTAAACATGAGTTTGCAGTGATAGACGCAATGGCTGCAAATGATTTACCTGCACAAGATATCGCTGAGCAAATCAAAGCGCGCGTGGGTGACTTACCTGTGTATTTAACCTTTGATATTGACTGCCTTGATCCAGCATTCGCTCCAGGGACAGGCACACCAGTGTGTGGTGGTTTAACCAGCGATAAAGTACTTAAAGTTCTTCGTGCATTGAAGGGCATTAATATGGTCGGTATGGATGTAGTTGAGGTATCACCATCTTATGATCAAAGTGAACTAACAGCGATTGCTGCAGCGACCATTGCTAATGAGTTATTACACTTATGGGCATTGAAGCATAAATACTAAATGAGAGAGACAAAGAGCGCCATTAGGCGCTCTTTTTTTGATATTGGATGAAGCAATTATGAGCTTCGTACATCAACCTTTAACTTCAGTTTTTGCCCAGGTTGAATGTATTTTTGCCCAGCTAATGAATTCCATTTAATTATATCTTCTACAGACACATTAAACTTAGCGGCAATGCGTGCTAATGAGTCACCTTGGCGAACCTTATAAGTAATGGTGCGCTCTTTGATTTGCGTTGCTGCAAGTTGTGACTTTTCTTCTTTGTACACAGTGAGCTTTTGACCAACACGCAGAACAGCGTCTTTTTTAAGCTTATTCCATGTTGCAAGTTCAGCTATAGTGACATCGTACTCACGGCTGATATCCCACAATGTATCGCCACTGGCCACTTTATGGCTAAGTTTTTTACGTGTAGCTTTATTAGCCGCCATACGCACTGATTTTGGTAAATGCTGGCTATTTATCTCACCGTCGCTTAATGGCACAAGTAATTGCTGACCAACACGAATAGTATTCGATGAAAGCTTATTCAGGGTTTTAATCGCGTTTGTGCTAGTTGAAAACTTCTTCGCAATCACAGATAAACTGTCGCCGCGAGCGACCACATATTGCTGCCAGCGTAGGCGGTCTTTTTGCTCGGTTTTAGCTAGTTTGTCAGAAAATGCTTCAACTTTATCAGACGGTAATAATAAAAAGTGTGGGCCATTCGGATCTGTCGCCCAGCGATTAAAACCTGGGTTTAAACGATAAAGCTCCGTTAAACTAATATCTGCCATATCAGCGGCAAGTGCTAAGTCTATTTGGCTTCCTACATTAACCGCTTCAACAACTTGAGCATTAATAATTGGTTGCCACTTAACACCAAACTCATCGCTGCGTTTAACTAGATCAGACAGGGCTAACAGTTTAGGTACATACGAGGTGGTTTCTTTTGGTAAATCAAGCGACCAAAAATCCGTAGGTAAATGTTTTTTACGGTTCTTTTTAATCGCACGCAGTAAACGACCTTCACCTGAGTTATAGGCCGCAATGGCGTTTAACCAATCGCCTTCTAAGGTTTTGTGTAAATATGATAAGTAATCAAGCGCTGCACGGGTTGATTGCACAATGTCACGGCGACCGTCATACCACCAGTTTTGTTTTAAATCGAAACGTTCACCAGTTTGTGGCATAAATTGCCAAATACCAGAGGCACTGCGGTGTGAATAACCAAATGGATCAAACGCACTTTCAACAATAGGTAAAAGTGCAATTTCGATTGGCATTTGACGCTTTTCGACTTCTTCTACAATAAAGTATAGGTAAGGCTCAGCACGCTTAGAGATACGATCTAAATAGGCCTGATGACGGGCATAATAGTTACGCTCAGCAACAACTGGGCGGTTTTGTGGCACATCAATCGAAAGCTGATAACGAATACGCTCCCATACATCATCAAATACAGGAGGCGGCTCATCAATATCGGTTAATTGTTGATATTGAGCGTTAATCATCAATGCATCATTGATATCGCTCGGACTTGCGCCGTCTAATTGTTGCTCAACATTATTGCTTGCAACATCTGTACTTGCTGAATCAGAAGCTGTTAATTGACAGCCACTTAAAATCAGCGCAAGTGATAAAACTAAAGGAGACTTATACATATATACCCATACATCAGGTAAAAAAACTCGGCGAATATTACCTGCTCTGAGAACATATTGCCACTTTATGACCAGTTTATGTCAGCTTATTATTGCAAGATGCTGATCTAAATATACAAAATTGTAACTACCGGTGTTTACGTTTTTTTAAAACTTATCTTTCCAGGCTCTGAGACCTGCAAAGCGTTGCCAAGGTTCATTCAGATCCAAATTAATTTTTAGCTCATCAGGCAGCTCATCAGTGATTGTTGCTATATTGCTACGTAAAAATGGATTTATTTGTTTTTCCACGCCTAATTGAGTTGGCAAGCTTATTTTGCCGCTTTCTCGCAGTCTATCTACTTTATCACTGTAGCTGAGAAGGTATTCGTTATTTGGTTCAACCGCCTTTGCAAAAGCTAAGTTAGCCTGCGTGTATTCATGAGTGCAGTAGATTTTACACTCATCGGGCAGAGCTCTTAATTTACAGAGCGAGTGCCACATTTGCTCAGCGCTGCCTTCAAATAATCGTCCGCAGCCAGCACTGAATAAGGTGTCGCCAGTAAAACTTAATTCATCATTAATGTAACAAACATGATCGAGAGTATGCCCTGGTGTCGCAAGCACAGTAAAAGTGTAATCGTACACCGTCACCTTATCCGCTTCACAAACGCCATGGCTAATGCCTTTGAAAGGGCTGTGTCTTGGTCCGTACACCGAGATATCACGAAATGTTTTTACCAGGGCTGCAACGCCATCGGTGTGATCATAGTGATGATGGGTAATTAAAATCCCTGCGAGTGATAAGTTATTTTCGCTTAGGTAATTTAGAACGGGCTCTGCCTGTCCTGGGTCGACCACCCACGCTGTTTGTTCAGCTTCATTGCTGATGCACCAAATGTAGTTATCAGAAAAGGCTTTAATTGCTTTAACTTGCACCATGTTTAATTGCTCTATAAAGTGACAGTTAACAAACAGTATAACGAGCTCAGAAAATGAAACCAGCCCTTAGTTTTCAAGAAGGTCCTAAGCCATACACTTGGCAGCAGTTCCCTCATGGTGACTATTTACGTGCTGAAATTGAACGTAAGCTAACACCATGGCTGCCACGTATGTTTGGCTATCACATGCTAAAACTTGGTAATTTAAGTGGCGAGCTGGCAACCAGTGAAAGTCCTATAAAGCATCAAGTTTGCGTAGCTGAGCAGGGGTTATTTACTGGTGTTATTGCTGATGTAGACGAGTTACCTTTTTATGAGCACAGTGTTGATGCTTGCATATTGTCGCATTGCTTAGAATATCATTCTGATCCGCACCATATCTTACGTGAAGCGCATCGTACTTTAATTCCCGGTGGTTACATCGTGATCACAGGTTTTAACCCGTTTAGCTTGTGTGGATTGGCGCAGTTATTACCTTTTAGCCGCCAAAAGCTACCGTGGACAGGGCGCTTTTTCACACCATCGCGAGTAAAAGATTGGTTGAATCTATTGGGTTTTGAAATTATTTCGGATGAGCGATTTATCCATTCATCGCTTGCAAGAGGTAACCGTTTATCGCGTTTTGCTGCGTGGCGCAGTTTTGGTCAACAATATTTAAAGCCAATGGGCAGTGTGTATTTGCTGGTGGCTCGAAAACGTGTGGCCCCGCTTACACCAATTAAACCTAAATGGCATGCAAGGCCGCAATTTTCGCCGGTAAAAGGAGCAGGGCTCAGGCAAACATCAAAGCAGCACTGTGAGCGGGATGGCTAAATAGTGTTGTTGCGTATCTGTTTTGCTTGGGTACTGACCTGCACGAATATTTAATTGAATAGAAGGGTGCAACAGCTTTGGTACTGCTAAGGTTGCATCGCGGCCTTCCCGAGTTTTAATAAAACGTTGCTTATCGCCTTTTAAATGAATGTTTTGCTCGCGCTGCTCTTTAACCGTGGTTTTGTTCGCCAGCGGGCGGCCATCAGGTTGGTAGTCATGACACATCCAAAGTAGCGTATCGTCAGGAAACGCTAAAATTCGTTGTAGTGAATCATATAGCTCACCGGCACTGCCTCCTGGGAAATCACAGCGGGCTGTGCCACTGTCTGGCATAAAAAAGGTGTCGCCAACAAATACATTGCCATCAATGTGAAAACACACGCTGTCAGGGGTGTGGCCCGGTGTGGCAATCACATCTACCGTGTAATCACCTAACTGAAATTGTGCTTTATCAGCAAACAAAGCATCAAAAGGTTCACCATTACATGGCATATCAAGATTATAAAGCTGGCTAAAGTGCTGTTGCACTTGAGTGATCCCTTCACCCGTGCCGAGCTTACAAGGGTGTGTGTCTTGTAATTGCTGCTTTATATAACTTGCTGCAGTGATATGGTCTGCATGGGCATGGGTTTCAAGGAGCCATTGCAATGTCAGCTGCTCGGTCTTTATATAGCTGATGATCTCATTGGCGGTGGTAAAACTTAACTCACCACTTGGCATATCAAAATCAGCGGGCGCATCAATCAATAAGCAATTTTTAGTGCTTTCGCAACATACTAAGTAGCAGAGTGTGGCGCTTTGTTGATGAAAAAAAGAGTGAATGCGCAGAGCCATAATGAATCCTTTATATTTCGTTATAGCCAAATCTTATAACATATAACAAAAATATAAAACGGCCTGCGCCAAGTTTCTTTCAAGGAGCTTTTAATTACCGTCGTAACCTGTGTCTTCAAGTAATTGATCGCTGCCAGCTGCTTCGCGGGCAAGATCGTCAACAATCTCATTGTATTTATTACCGCTATGGCCTTTTACCCAGCGCCATTCTACGCTGTGTTGTTGGCAGGCAGCATCGAGTCGTTTCCATAAATCGACATTCTTAACCGGTTTTTTAGCTGCGGTTTTCCAGCCGCGTTTTTTCCAATTTTCTACCCATGACTCAATACCTTGTTTCACATATTGGCTATCGGTTGTCAGAATGACATGACAAGAGCGGGTGAGGGTTTCTAGTGCAACGATAGCTGCGAGCATTTCCATCCGATTATTTGTTGTTAGGGTATAGCCTTGACTTAATTGCTTCTCGTGGCCGTTGTATCGCATCACGATGCCATACCCTCCAGGCCCTGGATTTCCTAAACATGATCCATCGGTGTAAATCTCTACGGTTTTCTGCACTGTTTTACCTTGATATTGTGTACAATAAAGTGAATATAGAAAGATACCAGAGTCAGGCTTAAGACGATATGGCACATAGACAAATAGTTTTAGATACAGAAACCACGGGTATTGACCCAAAGCAAGGCCACCGCATCATTGAGATCGGTTGTGTTGAACTTGTAAATCGCCGTCTTACTGGCAACAACTTTCATGTGTATATCAATCCGCAACGTGAAATAGAAGAAGAAGCAATAGACGTACATGGTATCACCAATGAATTTTTGCGTGATAAACCTTTGTACCACCAAATTGCCCATGAGTTTTTAGAGTATATTCGTGGTGCAGAGCTTGTTATCCATAACGCAGCGTTCGATATCGGCCACATGGACAATGAGTTTGCATTGTTAAATCAAGGTTTTCCGAATACTGCCGATGTATGTAGTGTACTTGATACATTAAAAATGGCGCGTGACTTGCACCCAGGTCAAAAGAATAACCTTGATGCGCTTTGCCGCCGTTACGATATTGATAACTCAAAGCGTACGTTACACGGCGCATTACTGGATTCCGAGATCCTAGCTGATGTTTACCTGTCAATGACCGGTGGGCAAGTAAAGCTGAATCTTAATCAAAATAAAGATGAAGGCTCAACTCAACAAATGGGTGGTATTCGCCGACTAAGTGCAGATAGAGCACCGCTTGTGGTATTAAGAGCAACAGAACAAGAGCACGCCGCTCACGAAGAGCGTTTAGACTTGGTTGCAAAGGGTGGCCAATGCCTATGGCGTACAGAATAAGGTAATAAAATGAGAAAACAGCTGCTAGCAGGATTAGTGTGTTTAATTCCCTTCACGGGATTTGCCAACGAGCAAGATAAAATAACCCCATTAGAACGTGATGGGGTGCAAAATGAAATTCCCCTGCTAGAGAACCGTTTTCGTATCGATCATAAAATCGATAAAGTTACCTTACTCTTCTTTCGTAAGCGCGGTGCCCCAGCTGTGGTGTTAGTTCGCCCTGATGGTACTAAGTATTACGCGACTGACTCAGTTAAAAATAATGATCTCGATTGGCATGATGAACTGAGCTATGACTTGATCACCATTAGCAATCCTATGCCTGGCCCTTGGCAAGTGGTCGGCAGTATCTTGCCAGATAGCCGTATTATGGTGCTGGGTGAAATAGAGCTTAATGTTGATCCACTCCCGCCTATGCTGTTTCGTGGTGAGACTATAAAACTGACGGGCCGTGTATTAAATGACGGTGAACCGATTAAAGTTGGCCAGTTTCGTGATGTAATCAGTTTGCATGTTGATTTTGTCAGCACTAATAACAGTGATTTCGCAAACTTTGGTGCTGGTACGCAAAGTGTCACTGACTTTAAAGATGATGGCCGTGGCTTTGATGAGCGTCCGCTTGATGGTGTATTTACCGGTGAGTTTAAGCTGGTCTTTCCGGCAGGAGAGTGGCAGCCAGAGCTTTATATAGAAACGCCTATATTAAAGCGTACCGTAGTACAAAAGCCAATTGTGGTGCATGAACCGCCTTTTGATTATGAAATAGCACTTGCTGAGCAAGATGAAGATGATCATATTTTAACAATCTCGCTGAACCCTGAAATCGTCAAACCTGAAACCGTGCTCATTCAAGGGAAAATTTATTACCCAAATAATGAAGAGCAAATGTTCTCTTTAGATGCAGATAAATCGCAAACACGGGAACTGGCCATTAAAAATTATGATTGGGGGCGATACAGTGTTGAGCTTTCTGTATTTGGTAGCAATATAAATGACCGTGAATTTATGGCTACGTTACCGACGTATAAATTTGAAATTGAGCGACCAATTGAAGCTGTACCAGAAATTGTTCGCCCTGAAATCGATTTAGAAGCGCAAGCGGAGCAACAACGAATTATTGAAGAAGAACAAAAAGCGTCCACCATGCTCATGGTGATCTTAATTGTTGTTGGAAATTTAGCCGTACTTTTATTGGGTTGGCTAGCAATTAGAATTTTTGTTCAGAAGAAACCACTGAAATTTAAATTTTCTTTACCGTTTTTAAAGAAAAAAAATCAAACCGAAAATGATGAGCAAGCAACGAATGAAAATGAAGTTGGCAAAAATGGCTCAAAAAATGACAAATCAGGTGAAATTTTAAACCTTTCGATGTCAGATGACTAAAAAACCTGTAAAAATACAAAAAACCCCTTGACGAACTAGAGGGTGATTCGTATTATTCACGCCGCTGTCAGGGGAGACTCAGTCAGCAACGAAAATGTGGAGTGGTAGTTCAGTTGGT
>NZ_PNCP01000008.1:0-18798 GCF_005886115.1 Pseudoalteromonas sp. S4492 | reverse complement strand
GAGTCTCCCTCAGCAACAAACCCCGTAGGAGGCACTTCAGTGCCGAATTCAGACCTTAACAACTACATTCATAGCTAAAGCCATTCCTACGAGATGCGTATCTCAGACGTCAGATATTAGATGTCAGTTGATCTACCGGGTTGTTAGGTAACTGAGTCACCCTCAGCAACAAACCCCGTAGGAGGTACTTCAGTGCCGAATCTAGACCATAACAAACACATTCATGGCTAAAGCTATTCCTACAAGTACACTTTACCTAGAGCCTAGAGCCTAGAGCCTAGAGCCTAGAGCCTAAAACCTAGAGCAGAGGGAGACGCAGTACAAAATAACCCCACCGCGCGGCTGATCGCTGATAGCTCTGTGTTTATGTTGGGTTTCGCTTCGCTCTACCCAACCTACGCAATATTTCCAAACTTTACTCTTGCAACTTTCCCCTTGCTAACTCGCTAACTCACCACTCCCGTTTATAACACTCATTCCCCTTGTCTTTGCTCTGCTTTGGCAAGCTGAATGTATTTTGTTTCGACTAGTTGTGAGAGGGGAACAAGTTCGTAGCCTTGTTGTTGTAGTTGAGGGAGTGCTTGCTGAAGAAATGCAACGGTTTCTGGGTAGGGGTGGGCGATTGCGATTGCGTAGTTGAAGTGTTCAGCTTTGGATTTTAGTTCTTCAAGTTGATGTTGTAGCTGGCTTTGGGCGACATTGTTATCAAGAAATACATGGCGAGATACGTTTGCAACACCATATAGGTTAGCAACGGTTTGTGCTTCACTTTGGCTCGTTGTACGGCTGTCTAGGAAGTACAAACCACGTTTCTTTAAAACTTCCATCGTCCATTTCATTGGCTCTGTAAGCTGTGTTAGCTCAGATCCCATGTGGTTATTGACCCCTTTTACTTGTGGTAAAGAGGCTAACGCGTGGCCAAGGGTTGTTTGTAACTCTGACTTAGTCATGGTGTCCGTGAGTGCACCAGGACCAAGCGCCTTAGTTTTATCAAGCGCTTGCATTGGTACATGTAAAAGTAATTCTTTATGAGTTTTACTAGCTCGTTCAGCAAATATTTGCGAATAGGGAGTATGGGGCAAGATAGAGAAAGTCACTTGCCCTGGTAAGTTTAATATTTCAAGATCGCGCTGATGATTGCCTATATCATCGATTACTATAGCTATTTGCTTTGCTTGGCAAAATAGCGGTAGGCAACATACGGCGAGTAATAAGCCTGTTTTTAGATTCACTTTTTGTAATTATTATATCCGTTGTGAGCATTTACTTACTGCATAATAACGAGTTGCTTTGCTGTAAGTTGCTTTTTGTCTTGTCTATCTAGAAGTGAGCTAAAAAGCGCCAATTCTTGGATGTTTTTTATTATAACGCCTTGGTCAATTTCTGAAAGCATTGTTTGATTAATACTCACATCTGGGGTGATCCCTTTCCCATCGATAGATTGACCCGAAGGTGTGTAATAACGTGCGGTAGTCAGTTTTAATGCGGTATTACCGTTACCTAATGGTATCAACGATTGCACTGAGCCTTTACCAAATGAAGTTTCGCCAATTAACACCGCCCGTTGATTATCTCTCAGTGCTGCTGCAAGTATTTCAGCCGCAGAGGCTGAGTTTTCGTTAATCAGAACAGCAATAGGCGCGCCACTGAGTATGTCGCCCTTGTGAGCTTGGTATTTCTGATTGGCTTCATTGAAGCGACCTTTGGTTGATACTATGGTGCCGTTATCTAAAAACAGATCTGCGACTTCAACGGCCCCTTGCAATGTACCGCCGGGGTTATCGCGTAAATCAATAATTAAACCTGAAAGTGGGAAGCTATTGGTGATTTGCATTTTCGCAATTTCGCGAGCAACATCATGCAATGTGTGATTGTTAAATGCGTTGATACTGATAAGCGCAACGCCTGTATCTGCTAAATGGCCACGCACGCTTTCTAGGTTAATTTGCTGACGCTTAATAGAGAAGTTTAACTCGGTTTCTTTCTCTCTTTTAACAGCAACATCAACAGCGCTTTGACCGCTTTGACGAATTAACTTGGCCACTTCTTCGATGCTTTTGTCCAAAATAGGCTGTTGATTGATCGCTATGACTTCATCATTCACTTGAAGGCCCGCAAGCGCTGCCGGTGAATTATTTATAGTATTCACAATATATACACGACCCTCTTCGACTTTTACCTCTATACCGAGCCCGGTGTATCTACCATTTGTGCTACTGAAAATAGCATCAAGCTCCGTTTCATCCAGATACTTTGAGTATGGGTCAAGGCGTGAAAATAACGCTTCAACTTGTAAGTTATCTGGCTGAGTTACAAATGAGTTTTGCAGCTTAAGATCATCAACATAGTAGGTGTGAATATTAAACAGGATTTCGTTTAATTGCTGATGCTGTAGTGACTTTAAAGAGGGTTTTGCAATAGCTTGAAACGATTGCAGCATCAGCCATAGCAAGCCGACAAGTAATATAAAAGACAGCTGAGTGACATACTTAGCTGGGGATAAATGCGCTTTGTAAGAGTAAGTTGTGTTTAGCATCAGCTGCTCCTCATTGGGTGCAGCTATTTAATCAATTAAATGCGTCTGCACCATTTTACAGGATTTACTGCGCGTCCTTTGTGGCGTATTTCAAAGTATAGACCAGGATCGGGTTGTCCGCCGCTTTGACCGACTAAAGCTATCGTTTCGCCTTCTCTAACAAGGTCGCCAACATCGCGAAGCAACGTTTGAGCATGGCCGTACAAGCTCATGAAGCCATCGCCATGATCAATAGCGATAACCCAACCAAAGCCATTTAGCCAGTCAGCGTAAACGACTTGGCCGTTCTGAACACTTTTAACATTACTGCCTTCTTTTGCACTGATCAGCACGCCTTTCCAATCTAGGTTGCCGTGTTTACGTTGCCCAAAACGATGGCGCAAATCACCTTTGGTTGGCCAGTCGAGTTTACCTTTACTACTTTGTAAGCCGAGTAACTCAACTTTTTCGTTTCGCTCTTGTTCAAGCTCTTCGATGGCGGTAATTAGGGTTTGCTCATTTTCTTTTAAGTAATCAATTGAGCTCTTTGTTTCTTTTAACGCTGACTGGAGTTTATTAAGGTTAGTTTTGCGTTCTTGTTGTGCATTGACTAAAGCTTGCTGACGTCTATTTTGTTCGTCGTATAGGGCTAGTAGGCGTTGTTTGGTTTTCTCAAGTTCAGCTTGATTATCCGCAATTTCTTGCTGTAGTGCTTTGAGCTCTTCGATTTGTTCGATTCGCGCTTTATTGAGGTAATTGTAATAACTTAGTGTGCGCTCAATTTTGGCCGTGTCTTGCTGGCTAAGCAGCATCTTTGAGTAGTCGTGGCTACCCGCCATGTAGGCACTTTTTAGTTGTGCAGCTAATAAGGTCTGTCGCTGTGCTTGCTGCTCTTTAAGTTGTTCAGCTTTAGCTTGTTGTTCGCGTTGTTGTTGTTCGTTTTCTTTAACTGACTGTGCTGCCAAATTTAATGCTTTGGCATTTTTAGCGATGTCGAGTTCATGAGCGCGAAGATCTTTGCGCATCTGGGCAATAGACTTGCGTTGACCTTTAAGTTCAGCCTCTGTTTTTTGTAAAGCTGATTGAATATCAGATAAGTCTTTTTTGGTTTGATCTTCATTAGCAACAACTGATGTTGCTGCTAATGAAGTCAGTATTAAACCAGTTTTAATGAAGTGGTTAATACGTTTGATCATAGCTTATTTCAGCGTCATGATTGGTTTGCCAGTCATTTCACTTGGCTGCTCTAAGCCGAGTAGGTGAAGCATGGTTGGTGCTACATCACTTAACGTTTTACCATCATGCGGTGTCGCATCGCGGCCAACATAAATAAATGGCACTGGCTCACTTGTGTGTGCTGTATGTGCTTGCCCTGTAGCCGGGTTAGCCATTTGTTCGGCATTACCATGATCGGCTGTGATCAGCGCTTCACCGCCATGTTCCTCAAGTGCAGCAATCACTCGACCAATACAGTGGTCAACTGCCTCACATGCTTTCACTGCAGCTTCGAATACACCTGAGTGACCTACCATGTCTCCGTTAGGGTAGTTACAGATGATGGCATCGTATTTACCGCTAGCGATTGCTTCAACAAGTTTATCGGTTAGCATTTCTGAGTTCATTTCTGGTTGCAGATCATATGTTGCAACTTGAGGTGAAGGGATAAGTTCGCGTGTTTCACCAACAAATTCATCTTCACGGCCACCACTAAAGAAAAAGGTCACGTGTGCGTATTTTTCTGTTTCAGAAATACGTAGCTGTGTTTTACCTTGTTTCTCTAACCATTCGCCTAATACATTTGTTAGAGGTTCTGGTGCAAACGCAATCGGTGCTTTGATGTCTGCTGCATACTCAGTCATCATTACAAATGCGCTTAACTGTGGTGATTTTTTCTTATCAAAACCACTGAAGTCAGCATCAACAAAGGCACGAGTCATTTCACGTGCTCGGTCTGCTCTAAAGTTAGCAAAGATAACAGTGTCGCCGTCATTGATCTCGGCTGCTGTTTGGCCTTCTGGTATTACTGTTGTTGCAGCAACAAATTCATCATTCTCGTCACGTGCATAAGCAGCTTCTAGTGCGGTTACACCATCTGTGTAGCTATATTCAGCAATGCCACTTACCATAACGTCATAAGCAAGCTCGACACGATTCCAACGATTATCGCGGTCCATTGCATAATAACGACCAACAAGCGTTGCTAAACGGCCACAGCCAAGTTCAGCAAATACAGCTTCGATACGCTCAATTGAGGCTTTTGCACTGCGTGGTGGCGTGTCTCGACCGTCTAAGAAACCATGGAAGTAAACTTCTTTTGCACCGCGCTTAGCAGCTAGTTCGATCGTCGCAACAATGTGGTCTTCGTGACTATGAACGCCACCTGGGCTTAAAAGGCCCATGATATGCACGGCTTTGCCTGCATTTACTGCTTTGTCGATATTATCAACAAGTGCTGGGTTGCTATCGAACTCACCATCATCAATGGCTTTAGTGATACGCGTGAAATCTTGATAAACGATACGGCCAGCACCTAAATTTACGTGGCCTACTTCAGAGTTACCCATTTGTCCTGCAGGTAAACCAACATCAAGTCCCGAACCTGAAATTAATGTATGTGGACGCGTTGCCCAAAGGTTGTCGAGTACTGGGGTATTAGCAGCAAGTATGGCGTTACTTTCTGTGTCTTCACGGTATCCCCAACCGTCTAAGATCATTAATACCAATGGTTTTTTATGCTCTGTCATTATAGCTCCTGAAGATTGGCACTTATATATCACTAGCATACCGTGTTTTATGGTTTTGATCAGCTATCAATATGTCATATTAAAATATTTCACGCCCTAGCATTTTCAATTCAAGCACGTATACTTGCGTGGCAAATTTTAATTAACCCATGGCTATGCGCTGTGGTACCTAATTTCTTAGTGGAAAACGCATGGATCAATATATTGAATTTATCTCAAATCATCCGGTTCTGAGTATTATCTGGCTAGCATTAGTTGCAATGCTGATCAGCAGTTGGTTTAAAAGTAAATTTTCGGCTATTCGTCAAATCAACCCACAGCAACTTACCTTGCTAATTAATCGTGAAGATGGTCAAGTGGTTGATATGCGTGCACAAAAAGAGTTTAACTCTGGCCGTATTGCTGGTGCAACTCACTTAAATCCAGAAAAAGCAAAACAATCTGATTTTTCAAGCCTTGAAAAGTTTAAGAGTAAACCCATTATACTAGTATGTACCACGGGCATGACTGCCTCAGGTATCGCAACTGCAATGCATAAAGCAGGTTTTGAGCGTGTTTATGTATTAGCGGGCGGCATGGGTGCTTGGCAATCAGCTAGCTTACCTACAACAACCGGTCGTTAATCAACACTGCTAACAGCCCGATAGAGGAATTATTATGAGTAATGTTGTTCTTTACACAAAAGCATATTGTCCATACTGCCAACGCGCTTTGGCTTTATTAGACAGCAAAGGTGTAGACTACACGAATATCGATATTGGTGTTCACCCTGAGCGTCGTGATGAAATGATCGACAAAGCAAATGGTGGTTACACGGTTCCGCAAATTTTCATTAATGATGAACATATCGGCGGTTGTGACGACATGATGGCAATTGAAGCGCAAGGCCTTTTAGACGCAAAGCTTAACGCTTAATAAATTAAATTATAAAAACGAATACAAGTTAGGAATTACAATGAACGAAGAAATCCAAAACGCAGCAGCAGAACAACAAGCAGGCGCTCAATTCTCAATCCAACGCATTTATACTAAAGATGTTTCTTTTGAGACGCCTAATTCACCTGCTATTTTCCAAAAAGAATGGACACCAGAAGTTAAACTTGACTTAGATACTCGTTCTAACAAATTAGAAGAAGGTGTGTTTGAAGTTGTTCTTGCGTTAACCGTAACGGCTTCAATCGGTGAAGAAACTGCATTCCTTTGTGAAATCCAACAAGCAGGTATCTTCACTATCGGTGAAGTAGAAGAAATTCAACTTGCGCACATGTTAGGTGCTTTCTGCCCGAACGTACTTTTCCCTTACGCTCGTGAAGCTGTATCAAACCTAGTTAACCGTGGTACTTTCCCACAATTAAACTTAGCACCAGTTAACTTTGACGCACTATTTGCTCAATACATGCAACAACGTGCTGCTCAAGACCAACAGGCAACTGCAGACGCATAAGCTATGAGTACAGCACAATCAGCTGTTACAGTATTAGGGGCGGGGTCTTATGGCACCGCCCTTGCTATTTGCTTTGCCAGAAATGGCCACCCAGTTACTTTGTGGGGCCGCAATAGCGATGACGTTGCCACGCTTGCAGCTGAGCGAAAGAATCAACGTTATGTTCCTGATGTCAGCTTTCCTGACACGCTTCAACTAGAAGCTGATTTAGAAACGGCAGTTAAAGCAAGTAAGATCATTCTTGTTGTTGTGCCAAGTCATGCCTTTGCTGGCACACTTGAAAAAATTAAACCTTGGTTGTTAGAAGGCGCCGAAGTTGCGTGGGCGACAAAGGGTTTAGAACCTAATACTGGTCGTTTACTGCAAGAAGTAGCAGTACAAGAGTTAGGGGATGATATTCCACTGGCAGTGCTTTCTGGGCCTACTTTTGCCAAAGAAATGGCAATGGGTTTACCAACCGCAATTTCGGTATCGTCGACTTCTAAAGATTTCGCTAAGCAGCTGGCTGATCTTTTACACTGTGGTCGTTCATTTAGGGTGTATAACAATGATGATTTCATTGGTATACAGCTTGGTGGTGCAGTTAAAAATGTTATTGCGATTGGCGCAGGCATGTCTGACGGCTTTGGCTTTGGTGCTAACGCTCGTACAGCGTTGATTACACGCGGTTTAGCTGAGCTGTGTCGTTTAGGTTGTGCATTGGGTGCTCGTTCAGATACCTTCATGGGTATGGCTGGCCTCGGTGACTTGATCTTAACCTGTACAGATAACCAATCTCGTAACCGTCGTTTTGGCCTTGCTCTTGGCAAAGGTGAAGGCGTAGAAGCCGCGATTGAATCTATTGGTCAGGTTGTCGAAGGTTATAGAAATACTAAAGAAGTGTATTTACTTGCTGAACGTACTGGTATTGAAATGCCAATAACGGAGCAAATTTACAAAGTGCTTTATGAAAATAAAGATGTAAAAGAAGCTGCGATGGCACTACTTGGCCGTGAGCAAAAATCTGAATAATTTAGATTGTGCACTGTTAAATAAAAAACGCGATTTATTAATCGCGTTTTTTATTTAAAGCCACTAGCTAGACTGCTGCTTTTCTAGCGTATCATTAATAAATTCGCTGACTTGCTCAGCTTTTAGTGGTTTACAGTAATAATAACCTTGTTGAAAATGACAGCCCATAATATGCAGCATGTAGGCTTGCTCTTCAGTTTCTACTCCTTCAGCTACCACATTAATATCCAAATATTTAGCTAGCCGCACTATGGTGGCGGTGATGTTGCGATCTTGCTCATTCTTATCTATATCTTTTACGAAGGATTTGTCAATTTTTAGCGTATCGATTGGAAAACGCTTTAAGTAACTGAGTGATGAATGACCCGTACCAAAGTCATCCAGCGCGATGTGCACACCAATTGATTTAATGCGCTTCATTTGCTGCTCTGCAAATTCAGGGTTATCCATCATGGCGCTTTCTGTGATCTCAAGCTCCAAGCAATGTGCCGGCACGTCAAATTTTGCTAAGTTGTCGATGAGTGTTTCAATAAGACTACTTTGCTGAAAGTGTAAGGCTGAAATATTAATTGCGACATTACCAAACGAAATACTTTGTTTGCGCCACTGTGCCAATTGATTAAGCAGCTGCTCCATTAGTAACTGGGTAAGCGGAATAATGGCACCATTTTGTTCGGCTAGCGGAATGAACTCATCGGGGTTAATCACACTGCCATCTTCTTGAGGCCAGCGAACTAAGGCTTCAAAGCCGTATAGCTGATTATGCTGGGCATCAAACTTAGGCTGAAAATAAAGCTCAAACTCATTGTTGGTAATAGCTCTGAATAAAGCGCTTTCTTTGGTTAACTCGGTTGGGTCGAGGGTATGACGGTCTTTATCAAAAAATTGATATGTATTACGACCCATTTTCTTCGCATGATTCAAAGCGCTATTTGCACTGCGCATTAAGTTTTCGCAGTTGTAGGCGTTGTCTGGGTAGATAGCAAGGCCACAGCAAGCTGATAGCGAGGTCTCAAAACCATCTAACATAAAAGGGGTTTTAAACTGCTGAAGCACGATGTCAGCGGTCTTTTTGGCGAAGAACACCGTTTTGCCAGAATAAAGATAGGGCGGCACGAGTACTGCAAATTCATCTGCACCGAGTCTTGCAATGGTAAAGCCTGAATTTAGTGAGTCAGTTAAACGACAGGCCACTTCTTTTAGTAGTACATCACCAACTGTGTGACCCAGGGAGTCGTTAATCTTTTTGAAATTGTCTATGTCGATAAAGATGATCAACAGGCTTGGGTAAGTGTCGTTACAGGCTTTAATTGCTTTTTCAAGTGACTCTATAAAAATAGCGCGGTTTGATAATCCCGTGACACTGTCTTTGGTGGTGAGCTTGAGCATAGTTCGCTCATTATTCTTACGTGCAGTGACATCAGAAAACATGCCAACGTAACGTACAGAGCTTTTTGCAAAGCGTGGTGTGGTTACTTTTGTTATACATAAATCAATGGCGTAAGGTTGCCCATCTTTGCGTAAATTCCAAATTTCGCCAGACCAATAACCGTCGTTACTTAGCTCTTGTTGAATGATTTCTTCAAGTTGTTTATCGCGACCAGCTTGCGTTAATGCTTTGAATTTTTTGCCAAGTACGTCGGCTTTTTTATACCCCGATATTTCACTAAATGCGTTATTGATTTCGATAATCCGAAACTGTTCATCGGTGACCCAAATACCATCTTTAGATTGAGAAAGTAGGGCATCCATCAGCGTCATCTTTTGGTTTCTTTGATAATAGATAACCGCACCAATGAGGATGACAATTGCTAAAAGGAGCAGCAGTAACAGGGGCGTTGTATTGGGGGCTTGCGAGGTAGAGGAATTCTGCACAGCAGCAGAAGCAGCACTAGAAAAGTACTGCATCAGCAAAATGATACTGCATACTCGGGCGAAAAAGCGCATTAAAATCCATCTTTAGGAACAAACTCACCTATTTAGGTTAGTCCATAAAAAATGGTCGTGCTAAACAATTAGTAAATATTTATTACAAGCGCTTTTTCAATGAGTTATTGGCCGTTCACAAACCCCAGCTGACGCCAAGATTCATAAACAAATACAGCAACTGAGTTAGATAAGTTCATACTACGGCTGTCTTTTTGCATTGGAATGCGTACACGTTGTTCTTTCGGCAACGATTGAATGAGTTCATCAGGTAAGCCACGTGTTTCAGGGCCAAACACTAAACAATCGCCGGGTTGGTATTGTGCTTGATGATGAAATTGACTGCCCTTGGTGGTGCAAGCATAGACTTTTTTCGGTTGGCATTTTTCAAGATATGCTTCAAACGAGGCATGGCGCTGTACATGGCTAAACTCATGATAATCAAGACCTGCACGTTTTACGCGTTTATCATCCCACTCAAAACCAAGTGGTTCAATTAGGTGTAACGCATAACCTGTGTTTGCGCATAAGCGAATGATATTACCCGTGTTTGGTGGAATTTCTGGTTGGTACAACACAATATCAAGCATGTGAATCTCATTTAAAAGGATTTTATCTGCTGCTGAGTATACACGAACTAGAATTAAAAGATGATATACTCAACACAGTTACTCACTGAAGGTAAGTTGTTGTGCAGCATCGTAGTTATGAGTTTTGGGTTAAAACAGCCAGCCTAGTCACCATTGTTATGGTGAGTTTAATGATTGCGGCAAAAAGCTGGGCATGGCTTGCATCTGGCTCGGCGTCAATGCTGGGTTCATTGACTGATTCGTTAATGGATATCACCGCATCGCTGATGAGTTTTTTAGTGCTTGGCTATGCACTGCGTCCTGCTGATGACGACCATCGCTTTGGTCACGGAAAAGCTGAAGCGTTAGCTGGGCTTGCACAGGCCGCTTTTATAGCAGGCTCAGGTTGTTTCTTAGCGTTTCATGGGATTGAGCGCTTATTTAATCCGGTAACCTTAAAGCATTCTGATCTTGGTATTTGGGTTAGTATCTTTGCTATTGTTTGTACGCTCGTGGTGGTCTTTGTACAAACTAAGGTGATCAACCACACCGAATCAATCGCCATTAAAGCTGACTCGATTCACTATAAAGGCGATCTAATCTTAAATTTGGCCGTACTACTGGCAATTGTGTTAGCGAAGTACGGTGTCGCTTATGCCGATCCATTGTTTGCTATAGGTGTGGCTGTTTATTTACTTTATAACAGCTGGGATATTGCCCGCGAAAGTGCTGATCACTTAATGGATAAAGAGCTTCCTGATGAAGAGAAACAACAAATACTGGCCATTGTGAATAGTCATCAAGACGTATTTGGTGCCCATGATATTCGTACTCGCCAGGGTGGTAAAATTAAGTTTATTCAGATGCATTTAGAGTTAGAAGATTCTCTATCTTTGATAAGAGCCCATCAAGTTGCAGATGAAGTAGAAGCATTAATTCAAACGCATTTTGATTGTGAAATGGATGTTCTGATGCACCTAGACCCACTTTCTGTGGTTAAGAAAACACGTCAAAGTTCTGCACAAAATTGATAAAAATCGCTGAGTACTGCTTGTCTAATTTCGTCGCGTTCACACAATAACTCGTGGCGAGCGCCCGCATAGGTTTTCAGTTGTGCTTTTTGCCTATGGCTAAGTGCAAATTGTGCAGCGTTATCGACTACAGTATCTTGCTCGGCGCTGGCGATAAATAAAGGAATATCGACTTTTTTATCGACTAAAGAAGCAATAAAATCAAATGATGCATTAAGCCAACCATAGGTTACGCCACCTAGCTGTAAATCGTGTTCTGCTGCATACAGCTCTCTAAACAATTTATAACGAATTTCACTACTGGTTAGCTCATTGGCTGCAAAGTCGACTGGTAAATAATCGCGTTGGCCAAATGCGTAGCTGCGGCCGAGACCAAGTAAGGATGCAATTTTAGCAGCCAGTTTTGCTACAGGTTTAGGTGTCCCTTTGGTATAGATATCAAACATCGGCGCTGATAAAAAAGCCCCTGCAAATTGATGTTGATAACGCGACAGGTAATCATAGGCAATGGCACTGCCCATTGAGTGACCAAGCAAAATCTGCTTTCCCTGCCAGTGCTGTTGCACCACTTTTTCTATAAATACAGCAAAGTCATCAGCGTAATCAGTAAAGCGGTTTACATAGCCCTTATGAGCGTTTTTTAAATGACGATAAGAGCGACCTTGCCCCTGGTGATCAACACTAAAAACAGCAAAGCCATTTTGATATAGCTCCCATAGCAACTCTTTGTATTTAATCAGAGACTCAATTCGGCCACTACTGATGACGATAGCCGTTTTTGCTTGCTGAGGGATCGCATAGCCGTAAAAAAGCTTGCCATGAGCAGTGCTCAGAAAGTCTTGTTGTAATTGCTCAGAAAAAAACTGATTAATATTAGGTAGGTTACTGACAAGACTTGCTTCGCTACTGTAAAACATTTACTCACTCTTAAAAGGTAGACGGATGTTTACGCACAATCCGCCATGTTCTTGGTTTTCAAGTGTTAGTGTACCATCATGTGCAGAGATAGCATTCTTTGCAATCGCAAGACCTAAGCCCGTGCCCCCGGTATTTCTATCGCGAGCATGCTCTTGGCGGAAGAAAGGTTCACATAGCCTTGCAAGATTTGCCTCATCAACGCCTTTACCGTCATCACAAATGGTAATGTAAATAGCGTCTGATTCAACTAGGCCAATTGAGATTGAATGTTCTGCATATTTAATGGCATTACGTAGTACATTCTCAAGCGCGCTGGCAATTAAGGTTTCGTCGCACTTCAAATCGGCTGTTAGTGTACCATTTATAATAAGTTCTTTATTACTTTGCTTAGCTTCAAATTGAGCATCGTTGAGTACATGATCAACAATCACTTGTAAGGACTGCGTACTCAACGCTAAAGTTTGGCTTTTGGCTTCTAAGCGTGAAACTTGAAGGACATCGGCAATCATTTTATCGAGCTGATTAGCCTCTTTTTCAATACGCTCTAAATAAGCGTGTTGAGCGTCATCAGCTTGCATTTGTGCAAGGCCTGTTGCCATTTTTAAGCGCGTTAATGGTGAGCGTAGTTCATGGGAAATATCTGCTAGAAGTCGTTTTTGAGCGCTAATAAGCTGCTCAAGTTGTACTGCCATTGTATTAAAGTCACGGCCAAGTACACCTAGCTCATCTTGACGCGTAGGAGATACATCGGCACGGGCAGTTAAGTCACCATGAGCCAGTTTTTTTGCAGTTTCTTTTAAACTATTAATGGGAGCTATTAAGTTACGACTAAAGAAGAAACTCAGCATTAATGAGGCGATTAAAGCAATAAGTAGCTTTAGCCAAATTGGCATTAGCCATAAGCTGACAAAAAACGGCTTTTTACGTTTTTCATCAATCTCATAAAGATAAAACTTACCCTCTGGCACATTCAAAACGACAGGTCCATAAGCTTGGTATTCGTCGGTAAAAATAATTTGTGGGCGCATATATTTGGTGAAGTTAAGCAAGCTTAAATCAATCTCTTTGGATACAGGTTGGCTGAGCATTTCAACGCCATGCACCTCACCATTCAAGTACAGCAACTTATGTTTAGATAAGCGTGGGTGTGACAGTACATCTTGCGTTGAGCCACCGTGTTTAGCAACAATACGCTCAATACTTTTAGCAGTGTACTCTAGGTTCTTAAGCATGGGTCCTCGCAGCTCATCATTACCCACGTTACTCGTTAGTTGGCTTAAAAATACCAATAGTGTGATAGTGGCGATAACGGTGACCCAAAACCAAGCAAATATTTTTAAAAATAAATAGTGGCGGGGATGCTTCAACCAGCTTGGAGTTTGCATATTATTCGCCTTGTATTAATACATAACCACTGCCACGCATGGTTTTGATTCGTTCATTACTAACGTGTTCTGCAATCTTTTTACGGATGTTGCTGACATGCATATCGATTGAACGGTCAAAAGGGGCAAGGCGTCTACCAAGGACTTGCTCACTTATTTGTTCTTTGCTGATCACTTCACCGGCATGTTGTACTAGCATGGCAAGGATCTCATACTCAGTGCCGGTTAGACTAAGTACATTGTCTTTAACAGAAGCTTCTCGCGTGGCAAAATTAACATTGATGCTGTTGACACTCAATGAGCTGGCCTGTTGGCTCGATAAGCTATTGATATGTTCGATGCGACGGGTAATTGCTTTAACGCGAGCTAGTAGTTCTCTGTGGTTAAATGGCTTAGGAATATAATCATCTGCGCCTAGTTCTAAACCAAAGATACGATCAAAGTCTTCGCCTTTCGCGGTTAGCATGATCACTGGAGTAAGCTTATGTTGTCTTAACTGCTTTAGCACCTCAAAGCCATCCATAGAGGGTAGCATCACATCGAGCAATATAAGCTCGTAGTTATGCTTTATAGCTTGTTTTAGGCCTTCAGCGCCATCATGAACACACTCTACTGTAAAACCTTGTGCTGATAAGTACTCGCTGAGTAATTCGCACAATCCTGTATCGTCGTCGATCATTAATAGTTTCATTCTGACACCTAGCTATTTATTTCTTTAAGGTTATTTTACTCAGTAAATTGTGTAAAAGTGAATCTTTACACAACCTTTACACTGGTTTGCGTTCCTTTGCATTGAATTAGTTATAGTTAACCCATCAGTCGGAAACGACAACAGAGCACAACCCAACAAAAGGTAATGATTATGACTATTTCAAATAAGCTTTCTAAATTCGTACTTGTTTGTGGTTTAGCAGCAGCCAGTGTAGGTGCTACTTCAGCAATGGCGAAAGGAGACTTTAACCGTGGTATGAACCCACAGGCTCGTTTTTTACTTTCTGAGCGTGGTATTGATAAATTACAACTTACCGAAGATCAGCAAACGCAACTTAAAGCGATTTTTGCCGAGCAGAAAACACAATTTGAAGCACTGCGTGGCGATAAAGGTGCTATGAAAGCCGCTCGTGCAGCACATAAAGACAAGATGGATGCATTATTAACAGCGAAATCATTCGATGAAACTGCAGCATTAGAACTGATTAAAGAGCGTCAAGAAAAAGGCGAGCAGTTTGCAATGCTAAAAATGAAATCTGACCATGCGATTTGGCAGGTTTTGAATGCTGAACAGCGCGAAAGTTATCAAGAGATTAAAAAGCACCTTCGTAAAAAAGGTCACAAAAAGGGCCACCATGGTCCACGTGGCGAGCAAGGAGATGAAAGCTCAGAAGGTTAAAAGCGAATTGGTATTACTATTAAAAAATGCGGCAAATGCCGCATTTTTTATTGTTCCGCTTTATTCTTTGAAGAATGAATCATCGTTTTTCGCCAGCATCGCTTCGATATCCTCAATCATATCTTGGCTCAGATCATTAGCATTGCTAATTGGGCTAGAAATTTTATTGTTTTCAAACGACCACTCGCCTAAATCTATTAGCTGGCAGCGTTTTGAGCAAAATGGTCGATGCGGACTTTGCTCTGACCATTCAACTTTGGCTTTGCATGTTGGGCAGTTCACAACTGTTGGCATGGAATAACTCTCAAATAAGCACTTTTGTCAGATCTTACTGAACAGTTGGCTGATAATCCAGTCACGAATTTGTATTAGAAACTCGTTACTCGGTTTATTTCTGCCAGTGAAGTAACACCATCAGCGGCTTTCTTCAGGCCAGATAAACGTAGGTTATTAAAACCTGAACGAAGTGATACTTCAGCGATTTCGAGTGAGTTACCACCACGCATGATAATTTGTGCTATTTCAGGGGTAATCTGCATGACTTCGTAAATACCCACTCGACCTTTATAGCCTTCAGTACAGCTATCACAACCTTTTGGTGCAAACAGTTGTATCTCGCTAAGCTTGTCTTTATCAAAGCCTTGGCGAATAAGTTCTTCATCAGGTAGTTTTTCTGGCGTTTTACACTTTGGACAAAGTCGTCTTGCAAGACGCTGCGCAATAATAAGACTGATTGAACTTGCTACGTTGTATGCAGGAACACCCATGTTTAAAAGGCGGGTAAGAGTTTCTGGCGCTGAGTTGGTATGCAGGGTTGATAAAACTAAGTGACCCGTTTGCGCCGCTTTAATTGCTATTTCAGCGGTTTCAAGGTCACGGATCTCACCCACCATAACCACATCAGGATCTTGTCGTAAGAAAGCCTTTAATGCATTGGCAAAGGTCATATCTGCCTTTGGATTAATTTGTACTTGGTTAATCCCTTCAAGGTTGATCTCTACTGGATCCTCGGCAGTACTGATATTACGCTCTGGTTGGTTAAGAATATTTAAACCCGTATAAAGTGATACCGTTTTACCAGAGCCCGTTGGACCGGTTACTAAGATCATGCCTTGCGGTTGATCAAGTGCATCCATGTAAAGCTTTTTCTGCTCTGGCTCATAGCCAAGTACATCGATACCAAGCATAGCACTTGATGAGTCGAGAATACGCATAACGATTTTCTCGCCCCAAAGAGTAGGCAAGGTACTAACACGGAAGTCGATGCTTTTACGTTCAGTGATTTTAAGCTTAATACGGCCGTCTTGAGGTTTTCGCTTTTCTGCTATATCAAGTCGTGACATAACCTTGATACGCGCTGATAAGCGGCTCGCTAAGCTATTCGGTGGACTTGCCATTTCATGCAAAATACCATCGATACGAAAACGTACACGGTAACGATGTTCATAAGGCTCAAAGTGTAGATCTGATGCACCTTTTTTTATCGCATCCATCAAAATTTTATTGATGTAGACAATAATAGGGGCATCGTCTTTGTCTTCATCTTTGCTGGCTAAATCGCGAGGGGCTTCTGTTTCAAGCTCACCAAGTTCTTTAAACTCATCTTCACTTAAATGTAAGCCACCTGCGGCATCAAGTAATTGCTCGATTTTGTTTTCAAGTTGCGTGTAATCAACAACGACCACTTCACATGAAAGGCCCGTACTAAATTCAAAGTTTTCAAAGGCACCGTAGTCGGTTGGATCTGAGGCGGCAATGTAAAGCTTACGGCCTTTTTTAACGAGAGGTAGAATGTGGTGCTCACGAATGAGTTTGTCTTTAACAAGTTCTTCGCTAATGTTCGCAACGTCAAAGTCTTTGATGTCAAAATAAGGCACACGAAAAAGATCTGTACATTGCTCTGCGAGCTCATGTCCAGCCATTCCACATGTTTTAGAAATAAGCTCTGCAGTAGAGTTATATTCGCGCTGCTTTGATTTTACGGTCTCTGCATCAATGCGACCGAGTGTAATAAATTTTCGAAGTAGCGGTGAGTTTATATTCATTGCGCACCTAGATTGATCCTTTATTGCCACAATCTAACAGAAAAAGTAAGGCTATTACATCAGTCTTGTCTGATTTTAGGAAAATTGCAAAATAAATTCACCTAAAACTCAGTTGTTTAGAATGCGGTTTGGTACTTTTGTATTGGTTTTTGAGGATTCTAATTCATGAGAATCTATAAATAAAATCAATACCCTAGTGAGAGTGCATTAGGTACTTTTTGTGCAGCTTTTGCACATCAGCTTTTACTTCTATAAGAGGGCGGTTGTTATCCAAAATGTCAGCTGCTTTTTGTTGTTTATCAGATCTGCTCATTTGTGAAGCGATAATTTGCTTAGCTAATTCAACAGATACGTTATCTCGGGCTGTTGTTCTTGTTATTTGTACATCAACCGGAACATCAATTAGTAAGGTATGATTGCAGTATTTTTCTAAGCCGTTTTCAAAAAGTAAGGGAGCAACTAAGATGACATAGTGGCTGGTGGCTTGCTTTAATTGGCTCAGCATTGATTCTCGAATAAGTGGATGCAATAAGTTATTTAGCCATTGCTTTTGTGATTCATCGGCAAAGATAATTGCTCTTAGTTTTGCGCGATCAAGCGTGCGGTTACTCGTGAGTATCTCATCACCAAAATGTGCTGTAATTTTTGTAAGGCCAACAGAGCCAGGCTCGACGACCTCTCTGGCAACTATATCGGCATCAACCACCTGAATACCAAGCTCTTCAAACATGGCGCTTACTGCACTTTTGCCTGAGCCAATACCGCCAGTTAGCCCTAAAACCCAGTTTGCCATAATTAGTAACCTAAATAGTTAAAGTAATAACTTTTAATTTGCTCACCCCAAAGTAAGGTTACCCATCCAGCAATGGCAAGATAAGGCCCAAACGGGATTGGCGTAGTTTTGTCTTTACCTTGAATAATGATTTGCGCAATGCCGATGATGGCACCGACGACACTTGATAGCAGCACGATAGTTAAAATATCTTGCCAGCCAAGTAGCGCACCAAACACGGCTAATAGTTTAAAGTCGCCATAACCCATGCCTTCTTTACCCGTAGCAAGCTTAAACAACCAGTAAACACTCCATAAACTCAGGTAGCCAACCGCAGCGCCGATAATCGCATCGCTCGGTGCTATGGTCATACCCATAGTGGCCGCAATTAGCGACAGCCAAACGAGTGGCAGGGTGAGTTGGTCGGGCAGTAACATATGATCTATATCGATAAAGGTTAAAGCGACTAAAACCCAAGTAATCAATATATAAAGAAGAGCAAGCGTTGTTGGTCCAAAAACAGCAGCGACAATTAAACTTAAAACTGCTGTAAGCATTTCAACAATAGGGTAGCGCACAGAAATCGGTGTTTGACAATTTGCACAGCGACCTTTTAGCAATAGCCAACTTAGCACAGGGATATTTTGCCAAGCTTTAATCGGTGCTTTGCATTTAGGGCAGGTTGAATTAGGTTTTACTAAATTAAAGGGAGCTTGTTCTGTTTGCTGTTTTGAATTGAGCTCATCGGACAATACAATACGGCACTCAGTTTGCCATTCTCTTTTCATCATCAGTGGCAACCGATAAATCACCACATTCAAAAAGCTACCAATACACAGGCTTACTAAGCCGACGGTCAAAAAATAAAACCACTGCTGATTTTGCATCGCAGTGGTTATATCAAGAAAAAAGTTTTCCATTAAAATACCTAACTTCAGACCGTTTACAGGCCGATTTCATTTCGCTGTGTTGAACTATTTTTATTATTTATTTTATGTAGTAAGTTATCAACTAGCGTTTATAGTTTTGCTTACAGCTTACAGCTTAC
>NZ_PNCP01000079.1:0-209 GCF_005886115.1 Pseudoalteromonas sp. S4492 | reverse complement strand
ACTTAGTAAACTAAGCTTCGCTGTTAGAACTCAACCTGTACGAGTGCCCACACAGATGATTGCTTTATATTGTTAAAGAACGTTGCGACGTTGTCGCTAGGGATGCGTATAATACATCCTTAAATTTTCGAGTCAACACTTAATTTCAAACTTTCTTTCGATTATTTGAAACCGAAGTTTCACTTAACTCTCTGCTACGTTGTTCAGCG
>NZ_PNCP01000078.1:0-1584 GCF_005886115.1 Pseudoalteromonas sp. S4492 | reverse complement strand
TAGACATAATGACTCCCCATGAGGTGCTAGCCTCCGCATTTTCGTGGGTTAGCTAAAAGCCAGAGCCATAATTAGTTTGTCAAATAACTAAACAGCGGAGGCTAGCATGAACAAACATAGCATACTTTTTATTGGCTTAGACACACATAAAGAATTTAATGAAATCGCTTACCTTGAGGACCATCGAGGCGCACAACCCGTGCATTATGGCCGCATCCCTTCGGCTAAAGCTGCCGTTAAAAAGCTTATCAGACAATTTGAATCCAAGTATCCGCACGTAACTTTGCACTTCGTCTATGAGGCAGGTCCTTGTGGTTATTGGATATATCGGCTCATTACCAGCCTTGGCCATTGCTGTTATGTCGTTGCCCCGTCACTTATTCCCAAAAAGCCCGGTGAGCGTGTAAAGACCGATAAACGTGATGCCATTAAGTTGGTCAAACTACTGAAATCGGAAGACCTCACTCCCATTTATGTTCCTGAGCCTGAAGATGAAGCCGTTCGAGATTTATCCCGCGCCCGAGAAACGGCTATGAAAGATTTGAAAGACGCCAAGTACCAACTTAAAGCACTGCTCCTACGCAATAATATTAACTACAGCGGCACGGCAAACTGGTCGCTTAAACACCTGCGCTGGCTCACTGAATTGGTGCTGCCTCATCCAGCCCAACAAATTGTATTACAGGAATACATTCAAACCATCAATGAGCGGATTAATAGGCTGAGACGACTCGACAATGAACTTGAGTATCAGGTCAGAAACTGGCGGTATTATCCCGTAGTGAAAGCCATACAAGCCATGCGTGGTGTCAGACTGTTGGTAGCGGCAGGTGTGATTGCAGAGCTTGGCGACTTAACACGCTTCGACCACCCAAGGAAATTAATGAGTTATGTAGGCTTAGTCCCTTCAGAGCATTCCAGTGGTGGCAAGCGCCATTTAGGGGCAATCACCAAATGTGGCAATGGCCGAGCAAGACGGCTGTTAGTGGAAGGAGCGCACAGTTATCGCTATCAAGCCGCGGTGACCACCGAGTTACAAAAGCGCCAAGAAGGGTTGCCCAAACACATTGTTGATATGGCCTGGCAGGCACAACTCAGGCTGTGTCGTCGATATCAGCGTCTGATGCATAAGGGTAAGCATTATAATGTGGTGGTAACGGCTATTGCGCGGGAAATGATTGCCTATATCTGGGCGATTGCCAGAGAAACAGTATTAAGTCCGGTTAACCCAAAACTACGTATCGCACGGGTTCCGGCATAAAGTGAAAATCGGCTTTGAGTTAATACATTGGATCAAGCATCGGGTGTGGCACAACCACCGAGGGCGTTAGGATGGCAGTAATTAGCAATAATTATTGAACCACGAATATAGACTGAAGACAGGTGCTACGACGGGTTAAGTAAGGTAGGCTCTGCTCATAAAAGTGAGTAATCCACGGATACCAGCATGATAACCGACGACATTACTTGCTTCATTCGATGTGTTAACTCACTTTATTGAGTGAAAGACAGATTATAAAAGGCTTAAAAGTTTAGGCAGGGATCGGTGTACCCTGCTTGACATGGGGAGTCATACCAACGCCC
>NZ_PNCP01000077.1:0-34657 GCF_005886115.1 Pseudoalteromonas sp. S4492 | reverse complement strand
GAGTTGCGAGTTGCGAGTTTTACAAAAATAATTGCCTGTTTGAGAAGTGCAACCTCCAGAAAGAACTAAGGCGTAGCTACTAGCCACGCCCCAATCTTGCTACTTCCATGATTAAGTATCCTTACTTATGCCGAAGCTGCCTTTTTATCTTTCCCCTGAACGGGTATACATCCGATACACCCACCATGCTACCTCTTGTAGCATTTAACACATCCTAGTGCCGTCCTCTTGCCGTCAATGGCTATCCACTTCGTTTTCCAAACGCTCCTTTAGCTTCCTGCTAAAATCATCCTTTGGTCAGTCCTTTTCAATCGCTCCGCGATTGTACTGCATCCTGGCAGTGTCCTCGTTCTTCCTTGCTTCCCTAGCTCTTGTCCCTTTGCTTCCTGCTAAGCATCTTGCTTTGTTGCCATAATCCTAATCCTTGGCATCAGTTCATTCATTGAACCTGCGTCTTCTTGACATGATTAAGTTTAGAGAAACGGAGAAATCTTGGTAGGCATAAAAAGTAATTTTTTCTAAGTCACAAAAATGACAAAAACAATAAATCCTTTAAAATCATTAAAATAAACAGTTTTAGGTACAAATTTAACGGCATTAAACTGATAAAACTCACAGCAATGTGAGATTTATCTCACATTGCTATTTCCAAAACGTCCTTTCGTCACTGTGCAGCTTTGAACATCAAGTCACCTTCGACTTGGTTAAAGCTCAAGGCTTTGAACACCTCAAATCCTTCAGAGCTAAAGAATTCGCGTTGTTCAGAGCGAGTAACAAAAACTGCTAATCCACTTGCTTGATTGCTTGATTCAACTAAATCATCAAGGCCTCGCAGCAGATATCGGCCTAAACCTTGCCCTTGAAAATGTGGATCAACGGCAATAAAGGCTAAAAATAAGTAATGACCTTTGGTCGACAGTGCTTCACGAATAGTGCGCTCCTTTTCTATAAGCTGATTGGTTTGCAAGTAACCTGCACTGAGCATCAGCTTTAATCGCCAATGCCAGTATCGCTCAGCTTGTAGCTCACTTGCCGAATCAAATACACACGCAATAGCTTTTAATCTACTTTGTGAGTAAAGGCCTATTAATGGCTGTTTTTCTTGCCAAAAACTTGCCAGTTCTTCACGCACTAAGGCACGTAGTTTAGTTTCATATTTACTTGGATTATCTTGTTGAAAACCTAACACGTTCTGAAGAACAGGATCATCATGATAGGCTTGATAGATAAGGCTTGCGGCAGTGCTGATGTCTTCAGCACTTAGGTATTGCACACTTAAGGTTTCGGGTTCAGCAACTGTCAAAATACTCATCCTTTTATTTGTTTTATTATTTTAGTACTAGACTATAAGGTATATACCCTACTGCGATTAAAGACAAATTCAGCGTAAGTTAAACTGCTGTTCATCATCATTAAGTTCAAGCAGTAATAATTATCGCCATACACAAGGAGCAGAACTATGGATACGACAAAACATGACATTTCGACCCTATTTGCACAACTCGGTTTGCCAAGCAAAGAAAGTGAAATAGATGCTTTTATAGCATCGCATCAACTGTCTGATACGACCCTCTTGCAGGAAGCACCTTTTTGGGATGAAGCTCAGCAACACTTTTTAGCAGAATCACTTGCTGAAGATGGAGCTTGGAGCGAAGTGATTGATGAATTAGATGCAAGGTTACGTCAGTAATGTTTCGCTTTCTTATTTACACGCTCTCAAAGCAAACTTTTAGTGTGTAAATAAGGAAAGTAATTTCACTCCACATCTATTATTGCTACCATACGCGCGCACTGCAGCCCATATACTGCGGTGCTTTTTAGTCTTTTATTAAAGAGTTTATACGAAAATGAATGCCGTTGTATTTGATGCAATTAAAACCCTTCTTGATGAAGGTAAAACCCCAACAGTTGCCCTAACCAAAAGTAAGCTAACTCAACCTATGCCGATGCCTGTGATCATCGCAGCGGTTAGCCAATATAAAAACAACCCGGATTCAATTAAAAATTTCATTAATAACCCGTCAAATGAACAAGTAAGTACAGCCAATGAAAGTCAATTGGATCGTATTGAGGCTAAATTAGATAGGTTATTAGCACTGCTTGAGAAAAAATAATGTTTGTTGTCGATCTGACTTTTGATTGCTACCAAGATACCACCCTAGAGCTTGCTGAGCAGGCGATAAACCGCCTTGTTAATGCACTTCGTTTTAACGGCCAAATCATTGGTGATGAATTTCCAACGGTTTTAAAAGATGGATTTTTCATTACCCGTGTGATGTGCCCAACCGAAGATGCGATGCATCCGCTCAACCATAGCCCGTTTGTAAAGCACAGTATTGAGCAATTACACACCGCGGGCTTACTGGCACCAAAAGTAAAAGTGATCGGCCAAGACATTCACTCAAATGGTGCAGACATGTGCCATGATCCATCGTGCTATATTTTATATACCACGTATGTGCATACCTGCAGCCCACTTTATTGTGGTGATGACTTTTTGCCTGTGCCGTTATTTCGCATTCCGGCAATTGCCAATGGCGATTACAAAACACTGATAAAATGGCAAGAAGACTGGCAAGCGTGCGATCAAATTCAGATCAATGGTGCAACCCGTTGTGAATTTCCTGCGCTTGAAGAGCTAACTAGTATCAAGAGTGACTTATATCGCCGTGGTCGCGATATCACTAAGCGTATTAGTTTTCTAACCAAGAAGCCTGTTTATTATTATTTATATCGTGTTGGCGGCGTTGATAAAGAGTCGGAGCTTAAACGTCGTTGCCCAAGTTGCGATGGCGAATGGAAATTACCTGAGCCATGGTTTGGCTTATTTGATTTTCGTTGCGAGCCTTGTGGCATTGTTTCGAATATCTCGTGGGACTTTCAATAGCTTAATAAAGGCAATAACCAGATACATGAAAGGGGCAACCGCCCCTTTTTACTTTTTAAGCTTATACCGCTACTTTGTCCAAAAACTCACTGATGCTAGTTGCTAGCACATGATGTGGTTTTTTACCCACGTACTCTAAACAAACCTCACCGCTTTCGACTAATACCGTGATCAGCAGATCATCTTGTTCTGTGAGGCCAATAAACACGGTTTCTGGCTGCTTTAACTTACGCTTCATTAATACGTGACCGGTAATATTTTGCTGTAAGCGGCTAAAATCATCTTCATTCCATGCTTGTAGCAGCTCAATGTGATGATCATCAACACTCAATAACAAATTACCCGCATAGACATGACCAAACAATGGGCTTAAATCTTCAGGAAACGATAGTTCGAGTGCCTTGGCTAAGTCTTCTAAACTGCCAGCAGGTTGTTGCGGAACTGCACGCCACTGAATAAGCCCCTGATCATCAACTTCGCCCTGCTCACAGGGACTTGGCCATGCTGAATCATGTTCAATAACAGGAAGCTTTCCTGTGCGTTCGAGGCATTTTTCACTAAATGCTTGATGTAACTTATCTAGTTTTGTAGAAACAGACATACTGCGAAACTCATTGGCTTTAGGTATAATGCCGCCATTGTAACTACAAAAGTGTAAAGATGACAGATTACAGCAACTCACCCGAACTGAAAAACAGTGTTCTTGGTAAAAGCACAGAGTATGTAGATACCTACACACCCAGTTTATTGTTTCCTATTGCCCGCAAATTAAACCGTGATGCATTAGGTGTTAGCGAAGATAACTTACCGTTTAAAGGCCAAGATATCTGGACTGGCTATGAATTATCGTGGCTAAATAGCAAGGGTAAGCCAATGGTCGCTGTGGCAACATTTGTATTTCCTTGCCAAAGCAGTCACATCATTGAGTCAAAGTCATTCAAACTGTACCTAAATAGCTTTAATCAGACACGCTTTGAAACGCGAGATGACGTTCACCAAGCACTGAGCAAAGACTTATCCGCTGCGGTAAATGCACCCGTGATCGTTACTTTATACCAAGCAGATGATTTCAATTGTTTGCCATTTACAGCGTTACCGGGCGTATGTATTGATGATCTGGATATCGAAATCACCAGCTATGATATTGATGCCAGCTCACTTCGCCATAATGGTGATGAGGTTGTCTCAGAAACCTTACACAGTCATTTGCTAAAATCGAATTGCTTGATCACTTCACAGCCTGATTGGGCGAGTGTGATTATTCGTTATAAAGGCCAAGCAATTTGCCATGAAGCCTTATTAAAATACTTAATTTCGTTTCGAACTCATAACGAATTTCATGAACAATGTGTAGAGCGTATTTACTGCGATTTAATGCAGCAATTAAACCTCGAAGAGCTTGAAGTGTATGCGCGTTATACACGCCGTGGCGGTTTAGATATCAACCCTTATCGCTCAACGAATCAAGATGAAACCCCCTTCAAGGTAAAAATTAATCGCCAATAACTTTATGGCAATAAAAAACCGAGTTGTGAAACTCGGTTTTTTATTGTCTGAAGATTCGTTACAGGTAATTATTCGTCTTTAAAAATACCCACATACGTTGGTGATGTATTTGATTTACTCGCACGATACATACCTGCGGTGTTAAACGGTAAACTAATGTTACCTTTAGCATCAATGATGATCACACCACCTGTGCCCCCGACAGGCATTAATACATCGTGGATCACTTCGTTACCCGCTTCGACAATGGTTTTACCTTGGTATTTTACACGAGCACAAATATCAGCTGCCACATTGTAGCGAATAAAATACTCACCATGACCTGTCGCAGATACTGCACACGATTCGTTTTCAGCAAAGGTACCCGCACCAATCACGGGTGAATCCCCCACGCGACCAAAGCGTTTTGCTGTCATACCACCTGTTGAAGTACCAGCAGCGATATTGCCGTTTTTATCAAGTGCAACCGCTCCAACAGTGCCCATTTTATAATTAACTGGTAAGGCTTTGTGTGCAGCTTGGTAGTCTTTACTGGTGACTTTTTGTTTATCGAGCTTTTCTTTTGCTTTTAATAATGCTTTGTAGCGATTTTCAGTATCGAATAGATTGTTTTCAACCAGTGGCATACCTTGAGTTTTTGCAAACTCTTCTGCACCTTGACCACTAAGCATGACATGCACTGATTTTTCCATCACTAAGCGTGCCAGGTTAATTGGGTTTTCAATGTGTTTAACCCCAGCAACAGCACCGGCTTGGCGTGTACGACCATCCATAATTGATGCATCAAGCTCATGTGCACCGTCATAAGTATATACAGCACCGCGACCTGCGTTGAAATACGGCGAGTTCTCAAGCACATTAATTGCCGCAGTGATGGCATCTAGGCTCTCACCGCCCTTTTCTAGCACCGCATAGCCTGTTTCAACGGCTTCTTTTAATTTAGCGCGATAGGCTTTTTCTTGTTCTGGCGTGAAGCGGCTCTTTTCAATCGTCCCTGCACCGCCATGAATAGCGATAGCGAAAGGTTGATCACTACTGTGGCTTAAAGTACTAAATGATAATGCGCTAAGCGCAATAGCTGAGGTGAGAAATGTTTTTAACATAGGGGCACTTTTATTTATTTTAGTTTGTAAGCCCAATGTGAATAATTCGGCGCTGGTTTTCAAGCTTTAACCGATGAAAGAAACAAAAAAAGCGCCTAATGGCGCTTTTTTTCAGCAGTTTAAAATTAAGCTTTAGCTGCTTTTAAACGTGCTAAACGTGCAACTTGATGAGTAGACGTTAAGAAAGAGTAGATTGGTGCTAGGTAGCCACGCTTACGAAGGTCTAAGAACTCTTCATCGCTTAGTGAGTTAAGTTTTTTCTCGTCAACAAGGTAGATACCGTTGATGTCTTTTTTCTCACCTTTGATTTCTACCGTTAGCGTTTGAGCTACTAGTAGTTCTTTGTCTGCAAGGTACTTAGTGAATGCTTCAGTTACCTGAGAGAACTCGATGAAAGAAACAAGTGCTTCTTTACGACGCTTAAGGTATTCAGTTTCTTCACCGTTTTCGAAAAGTGCATTACCTGTCTCTTCACTTACAAGCGGGCTTGCTTCGTCGATTACGATACCAAATTGGTCAGCTTCAGGGTGCTTAACAAGACCAAGTGGGTAACGAGTCATAGACATAGGTGCAAATGCAGCTGTCCATTTGTCATCTTGAATGAAAAGGTTTTCGCCTGGCTCTAGACCAAATAAAGCAACTGCTTGGAATTGACCTGATTCGTTGTTTTTAACAAATGCCATTGGGAATTCATTTGCGATGCGTGCAAATTCGTGTGCAACCACAGGTACTAAGTGCTGAGATTTCATGAACTCGATGTTGATGCCATTTTGAATTTTAGTGTTGGCATGTTTTTCGTTATGTAAAGGCTGTACTTGTTGCTCCGCCATGATACTGCTCCATTAATTTTATAATATGTTTTTGCTGTTAGTGCCCAAAGCCTATAGGTTTTGGCAACAAAAAGGAAGTGAAAATTTTGTGGCAGTTTGTACATACTTACTTAACATTTATTTATCAGCAGCTTTGATCTCAATCTATTCTTCTCTAAAAAGCCGAAAAGCTTAATGACATCGCTGTCACACCTTGTATACTTGATGAAAATGAACGTTAATTAGGCAAATAGTATGAGCTCTTCACAACTAATAAAAAAAATTACAATTGTGGGTGGTGGTTCGTCTGGCTGGATGACAGCAGCGTATTTGAATCACTTTTATAACAAAACCGAAAAAAACGTCGAAATCACCTTAGTCGAAAGTAAAGATATTGGTATTCTAGGTGTCGGTGAAGCGACCGTACACAGCATCCGATTTTTCTTTGCCGCGATGGGTCTCGATGAGCAAGAGCTACTAAGAGAAACACAGGCAACTTATAAAACAGGTATCATGTTCAAAAATTGGATGAAGCCTGTTAATGGTAAAATGCATGAATACTTTCACCCATTTGAGCAAATAAAAATAGGCGATAACTTTGATATTTCTACCTCATGGGTTTTATCACAGCAAAACTCTGGTATGCGTTACGATGAAGGGACCTGTATTTCATCAGCTTTAATTAAAGCCGGCCATGGACCAAAAGCGATCAATTCCCCTCCTTACCAAGGTGTAGCTCCTTATGGGTATCATATAGACGCTAATCAACTAGCACGCTTTTTACGAAAAAAAGCAACGGCAGCAGGTGTAAATCATGTGGAAGCAACTGTCAGTAAGGTCAATTGTGACGGTGAGAGAATTATCAGCGTTGCGACCGACGCAGGAACGTTTCAGGCTGATTACTTTATAGATTGTACTGGATTCAAAGGCTTGCTGATAAATGCTGTTAGTGATGATAACTGGATTAGCTATGAGGATGCTCTTCCATGCAATAAAGCTGTTGCTGTTCAACGCCATTATCCAGAAGGAATAGAACCTAAACCATACACAGAAGCTACAGCATTATCGAATGGATGGGTATGGCAAATTGATCTAGTAAATCGCCAAGGTACTGGCTATGTTTACGATGGTTCAAAGCTGAGCAAAGAACAGGCCGAGCATGAATTAAAGTCTTTTTTAGGCCCAGAATCTGAGTTTATTAAAACATTACATATTGATATGCACATTGGCCGTCGAAAACGTTTTTGGGTAGGTAACTGTATCTCAATTGGCCTGTCTGGTGGGTTTATCGAGCCCCTTGAATCAACTGGACTACATCTGATCAATTTAGGTGCTCGGTTATTATCTACTCACCTTGTCAATCGCCAAGTAAGTCAAGAAATCCAAAATTCATATTCAACATTGATGATCAATGCATACGAAGATCTAAAGCAGTTTATTGTCTTACATTATTGCATTACTAACCGAGACGACTCAGAGTTTTGGCTTCAAGCACAGCAATCTGTTGAATACTGCCCAGAACTAAAGCAAAAGCTTGCAATTTGGAAGCACAAAATATGTGAGTATGCAGATTTACAAACGGCAAGTACCTCATGTTTTAACGACGAGAACTACCGTTTCATCCTTTATGGCATGCAATATTATCCTGACTTTTCATATTCATATGATAAAAACAGAATGGATGCTTTATTTAGTAAAGTAAAAGAACGCTGCCAACAAGCGGTTAATTTTACTCAAACACATCAAGCATCATTAGCTAAATTACATAGCTAGAAAAGGAGCCTTAGTGCTCCTTTTTCAGAATATTTATCACTTCATTTAATGCAAACTCATAATGTCGCCAACGGCCAATTCCTGATTTAAAAATGGGTTGCTTTACTTGCTCATTACTGATGGTATGAACAACTCTTTCAGTGCGATGAAAATCTAAACATTTGCTTTCAAAGTCGAGCTCCAAGAAATTTAGCATTCTTCTAATTTGCGGCTCTGTCTCATCCACCAGTGATTCGTACTCAACATTTAAGATATGTGTTGGATAAAGACTCAACCAATGGTTCATTAACTTATTATATCTTAAGTAATAATTAGCTAAGTGCTTTAAATCGTAGCTAAACCGAATTCCATCACCAAATAGCTGTCTATAATTCCCCCAAATTGTATCTAAAGGGTTACGCTTACAATGAATTATTTTTGCATTTGGGAAAGCACGTAAAATGATGCCAATCGCCTTAAAATTAAGAGGCATTTTGTCTGTAAAATAACGCTTACTTTGGAATGAACTTGTTAAAGTTAAATAGCTATCTGCAATTGCTTTATAAGCATCCTTTGGTAGCTCATCAGCCCAATACGGATAAGGCTTGTTCGGCCTAACTTTATGCAAAACAGATTGGCAAGCCATAGCTAAATCACTTAATTCATCTGCCCCTACTACTTGGCTATGGCTAGCAAGAATTTGTTCAACCAGAGTTGTGCCAGTTCGAGGCATACCGACAATAAACACAGGGCAAGACTCACTATCTAGAGCATGATCTGCTTTAATAGCCGTGCTAAAAGCAGCCTCGATTTGCTCTAATTCATCTAGCTCCTGTGCTGGCAGATAATGTATAAAAGACGCTTTTTTTGCTAAAGCACCTTGATTATAAAAGCTAAATGCTCTTTCGTAGTCATTTTGTTTATCAAAATAGCTAGCCACAGAATAAGCATACAACGCTTGTTCTGCTTGGGTTGCATTTTTTTTCTCTAGTAAAGTGATTAAACGATCAACATGTGCCTTATTTAAACCATTTTTTAATAATGCTTTTTGCCAATAAGCTTGTGCATCAGAGTTTGATTTTAAGAGTTGCAGATCGAGCTGTTGATGAGCTGAGGTAAAATCCCCCTGCTCTTTATAAAGCATTGCAAGTAGTAAGTGATTATCACTTTTTTCAGCAAGTAATAGCTCGATTGCGTATTGATGTTGTTTTTGTGCTCGAAGAGCAGAAACATAAAGCTGCAAAATCGTCGGATGATTTTTTACTACAGCCAATTCATTTATTAAACGTTTGAATTGGCGTGTTTGCAAATAAAATTGCCCAAGCCAACTATATAGCTCAATGTTAGTGTTATCATGTTCAACGGCTTCTCGTAAATGTAGCTCAAGCTCTTGCAACTTCCCCTGCCTAAATAAGAGTTTAGCTTGATCTATAACTTCTTTAGTAACGTGTATACTCACAGGGTTTGCAGCCCATACTGTTTGATCTTAGTGATCAGTTCTCGATGATCCGGCAGCTGCTTCAAAAGCTGACTTTGATAGCCCCTTAATTGTGATAACCACTGTTGGTAAGCCTGTGGGTCATTATATTGAAAGTGACTAGCCAGAATATCGGTTTCAAACTCCATTCCATAAAGTACATATAAGTAGTTATCCAGATTAAAAATCGACAATTTATTATGGAAGTCATAATCTGTAGGAATTTGATGGCGCCAATAATCTAAGTTTTCTTGTAAAGATTCAGGAATAGAGGCTAAACCGCAATTATCAATCCAAAACTCGCTATCTCGACGTTTCGAAATACAATAATGCAATTTGACGAAGTCTATAACACGATCCCAAGTTTGTTGTATCCGGCTATTAAATCGCTTTTCAACGAAAGGCATCATCTCAATTGTTGTCGGAAATAACTCTGCAAGCATTCTTGCAGTAGCATCAAATACAAGTAATCCTGTTGCTTCAAGAGGCTCAACAAAGCCCTGAGATAAACCAATTGCCACACAGTTTTTATGCCAGAACTTTTCCCTGTAACCGATTTTCATTTTAATTAGGCGTGGCTCAAGATGATCAAACTCTGACCCTAGATAGGTTCTGAGCTGTTGTTCTGCTTGCTGATGAGAAATATGATTACACGAATAAACATGCCCTACACCACGACGCTCTGATAATCCAATATCCCAAATCCAACCAGCAGTCTGTGCTGTTGCTATTGTATGACTTGCAATTGGGTGTTGCTCGTTAAGGTAAGGAACCTGAATAGCAAGTGCATGATCAGCAAATAAAACATCGCTTTTGTCGACAAAGTCCACACCCAATTTTTCGCCTATTAATAAAGCATTAAATCCAGTGCAATCAATAAATACATCAGCTTCTATAACACCATGCTGCTCTGTAAGCACAGAGGAAATTTCACCTTGTTCAGAGAGTTGAATATCAATCACTTCATCTTTGATATGCGTGACCCCCAATTTATTGACGGCATTTTCCGTCAGCATCATTGAGAACTTGGCCGCATCTAGATGATAAGCATATGCCGTATGCCCTTGATATTGTTTATCAGTTATTCTCTTTGGTGCCAGATTAGCGTCACAAATTGCGCCTTGCACAGCAACCGAATCAGCGAATTTAGTGGCTTGTTCTTGCATAAGCCAATAAGGTGTCGAGTTAAATTCGTTTATCAATGGGTAGTCAAATAAGTGATGATAATAGTGCTGACCTGCTTGTGCAGGATCGTGTGTCCAATTTACAAATTTGATACTTTGCTTAAATGTGGCATCACAACGACGAATAAACTCGCCTTCATCAATACCAAAATATCGCAAACTTTCGCGCATAGCCGGCACAGTGCCTTCGCCAACCCCTATAGTTGGAATATTTGGTGATTCAATTAGGCTAATTGCTATGCCATTTGGCTTAGCTAATTTCTTTGCTAAATGGTTAGCGGTTATCCAGCCTGCGGTACCACCACCCACGATTACTATTTTTTTTATGATTTTTTTTTGCACGTCAATACTCACCCTACCAGTAAATTACCATTACTAGATCGTTTACTTATTTAATATCACACCTTTGGGATGAGATTAAATAAACTTACCGTACTAAATCCAAGGCAAATAAAAAGGGAGTTGAACTCCCTTTTTATTGAACAGGTGCAGCTATGCTTAGAAGCGCACAGATAAACCTAAGTTGTAACGAGTTGCTTGCTCATACTCGTAAAGAGGGAATCCGTCAGTAAAGCCGCTATAAGGCATTGGACGTTGGTGATTACCAAATTGCTCTGAGCTTTCGCCTAAGATGTTTACCACGTCTAGTTTCACATCAACGTTATCTGTTACATGGTATACAGCGCTAAGGTCTAAGCTACCAAAACCTTCATGTAAACGGTTTCCATATGAACCTGCTTCACGCATCATGTACTCACTACGGTAGTTGTAAGATAAACGAGCGTAGAATAGTTCATTTTCATAATAACCAGATACGTTGAACGCATGATCTGAGCTATCAGTTAATTCGACATTCCAATCATCGAATACGCCAACTTCTACACCCTCTTCATTTTTATACGTTGCGTAATCAGCTTTAGCATCAGTGTATGTATAGTTGATTAACGTACCAAAACCATTACCAAAATCTTGTTGATACTGAAGTTCTAAACCAAGGACTTCACCACCTGGACCGTTTGAGTTCTCTTCGATTTGGTAACCAAAATCTTTTTCGTCACCCGTAAGCTCAGGAACACCAAATGCTGCTGCTTCTTCAGCAGTTGCATCACGACGACCGATTACGATGAAGTTTGATACATCTTTGTAGAATACAGTTGCAGCTAACAAAGAAGATTCGTTGAAGTACCACTCAATACCTGTTTCAAACTGATTTGCTGTAAATGGCTTAAGCGCTGGATTACCCACAATAATACGTTGGTTATTTGGTAGGTCGTCACTTACACCCATTAAACTTGGATTGAAGTACATATCGTTATATTGTGGACGGGTCATTGTACGCGCCGCATTCACACGCCAAATCATGTCATCAGAGATATCGTATGCAAAGTTTACACTTGGTAAAAATTCATTGTAATCTGCATCTTCTGATGTACGTGCATTTACATCTGCACCTTTATAGTATATTGATTTAGCATCAGTTGTTACATAACGAACACCAAAGTTACCACGGTATTTTTCGCCGCTGTAATTAGCCATAATGTAAGCGCCGATATTGGTCTCTTCGATGTGGCTGTATGCACCATAATCTTCTGTTTTACCAGTGATACTTGCTTTAGCCCACTTCTTCATCGCATCAACATCAAAACGCTGAATTTGGTAACTACCTGCGCCTACATCATAAGTGCCAGTAGAAGCATTTGATACGTCATAAACATTATCAAAACCATCAACTTGTGTGAATTCGAAGCGACGGCTTGTTGCTTCATGGTCAGCCCAACGAACACCTGTTTTAACAGAAGTAATAAAGTCATTGTCTAACATAAATTCGATATCGAATTGTGCAAAGCTTTCTTCATCTGTTTTTGGTGTCGCATTGAAGTTAGTACCCGTACCCATTACAAGTGTACCTGGGTTGTACTCAGACATATCAAAGTCTGCTGGCAAGTTCCAAGATTGGCCACCACCAGTGAAATCGTATGTACCGCCAGCTAGAGATGGATTTAAACCATCATCCATTACCATTTCAAAGTCTGTACCACCGCTTGATGTTGTTTTACCTGCAACAAACTTCATCTTATAAGTGTCACCAGTGTATTCTAAGTTGATATCAACAAAATCAGACTTCATCGTCGCTTCACGAGGACGCATTTGATAGAAAGCAATATTTAGAGGACCTGCAACTTGAACACCAGGGTTATCACCGGTGCCGTTACCACCTAACCAAGTCGTTTCACTTTGGTCACCCCAAGTTGTATCAGCTTGAGTTAACCATAATGCATAGTTAGTATTGTCCGCTTCCATCTGCATGTCGATGTAGTTAACAACAATGTTTAACTGATCATTCGGTTGGTATTCAAGTGCAGTAGAGAATGCTGTACGTTTACGATCCTGTTCAAAACCAACTGGACCTGCACCCCATTGCCAGAATGCTTCGTTACCTTGACGCTGTAAGTTACGTTCTTGTGAAACTGCAGAAACTAAGAAACCGAAGTTTTCGTCTTCATTTTTCCAGCTGTAAAGACCTGAAAATTGTGGATCTGTTTCACCAGAATCATCAGAGTATTGTGCTTCGATTGAGCCATATACCGTGTGTTGATCTAAGTCTAAAGGAGTGCGAGTGTTAACGATTACCGTACCACCAATACCACCTTCAATTAAGTCAGCTTGAGAAGATTTATAAACCTCAAGACCACCTACTAGCTCAGATGGTAATAAAGTGTAGTTGAATGAACGTTTTGCTGGCTCAAGTACGAACCAACCAGTAGAAGCTACATTTTGGCCATTTAACGTTGTTTTAGTGAAATCAGCACCAGCACCGCGGATTGAAACCGCATCTGCTTCACCAAATTGGCCTTGTACAGTAATACCAGGAATACGTTTTAGTGATTCAGCAACGTTCTTATCTGGAAATTTACCAATATCTTCTGCAGTAACAGCATCAACAACTGAATTTGCAAAACGTTTAGTGTTTAAAGACGCTTCAAGTGAACGGCGAATACCGCGAACTTCAATTACTTCAACATCTTCTTGAACTTTAGTTTCATCTGCTGCGTATGCAGCGCCAGTGAACCCAGCACTCATTACGAGGCCGATATTAACTGCTAATAAGCTTTTCTTAAAATTTTTAGCTAACACAGGATTCCCCTTGAATCATTTTGTTGGTTTTTTATATCACTTCTGCCCAGTGATGATGACAACGCTGTCATCTAGTAACAAACCATACACTCTAAATTACATTTGTGCTACATCTTTTTGGTTAATTTGTGCAAAAAATTTACAACGAAATAATCAAGTTATTGATATAACTAATATTTAATATTGAGTTTTTAAGAATTGTTACAAATAAACGGCGCAAATATAGCATGAGTGATATTGCAGATGAAAAGACCAAAAGGATGAGTTTTTGAAATTTGCTAAAAATCACATGTGTTTTTGTAAGCTTTAGTTTCCACTGAGCGTTTATTAACCATAACTAAAAGTTATATAAAACCTGTTATCTAACAATAAATTAGCTTAAAAAACTACCGTGTTTCTAAAAGCACGCTGTCATGTACAAATTATTTTTAACTTTTTCTGGGCAGAATGAGTTAAAGGGGATATTGAGAATAAAAATCAATAGCAATGACAGCGTTGTCATTTTAATTATATAGAGCCCTTTTGTACTTGTCTAACACTTTATCGGGCTATTTAAAGAAAACGAGTTTATGCAAAACTGCTCGTTAAAGGTGAGTATTTAAAAACAAAAAAGCGAGCATAATAGCTCGCTTTTGAAGTTCAGTTTAATCGGGCGATTAAGGCGCCCAATAAACTTCAATATTGATATGTGGGTGATTCAATACTGCACGTAAAGGCATGTCAGCAACTACACCGCCCTCTTTCGCTTGCTTATAAACAGCGAGTTTTTCTTCACCGCTAATTAAAAGCTTCACAACTTTAGAATCTGCAATTGCAGATAAAGTTAGTGTCATACGCTCAGTGATTTTACCTGTCACGTCACTTTCGATAGCATTAATTGCACATACTAAATCATCTGTTGCTAGGCCGTGTTCAAGACCTTCAGCATGCGGGAAAAGTGAAGCCGTATGACCATCAGGGCCCATGCCTAAAATTGTCACATCAAAAGGACGCTTTAATGCTTTGTATGCAGCTTCACATTCAGCTACACCGTTTTGCGCCGTTAATGCGTCATTTTTCATTGTCACGAAATTAGCAGCTGCGCCATGGTTTTGTAATAGCGTACTTTTGATAAATGCTTCATTACTTTTTTCATGATCAGCATCAACCCAACGCTCATCAACCATAGCAACATCGATGTTTGCCCAATCAAGCTCAAGGTTTGATAAGTGCTTATAAGCAGGTGCTGGCGATGAGCCACCCGATACCATCAATACCGCGCGACCATCTTCTTTAATACCAGCAACAAGGCTTTGCTCAAGGCTTGAAGAAAGCTCAGCTGTTAATTCGTCTTTGTTTGCAAAGAATTTTTCAACAATTGTTGCCATCTTAATTACGCCTTATCGCCTGTGTTAAACCAAACATGGTTGTTTTCTTCTAAAAGCTCATCTGCATCTTCAGGGCCCCATGTACCAGCACGGTATAACGATGGTGCACCTTTTTCTTGCCAACGCTCAATGATTGGGTCAATCCATTTCCATGCTTGACGCACTTCATCACGGTGAATAAACAGCGATGGGTTATTTGCTGCGGCATCTAACATTAAGCGCTTGTAAGCATCTGAATGGAAACCATTACTATACGCTTGCGATAACTCAATGTTCATAGTTACTGGCTCTAGTTGCATCTCAAGGTTATCAAGGCGCTTAGACATCAGTGTTAATTGAATTGTTTCTTCTGGTTGCAGACGAATAACAAGACGGTTTGGTTCAATGTTACCTACGTTGTCGGTATAAACGTTGTGAGACACTTTTTTGTATTCAACAACGATTTCAGCACAACGCTTTTTCATACGTTTACCGGTACGAAGATAGAAAGGCACACCTGCCCAACGCCAGTTATCGATATGCGCACGAATTGCAACAAAAGTTTCTGTTTTACTTGCGCCTTCGTTTAATTCTTCTAAGTAACCTGGGACAATTTTACCGTCTAAGTTACCTGGCACGTACTGACCACGGACAATGTTTGCATCAACATCTTCCGCCACTAACGGACGTAGCGACTCAAGTACTTTTAATTTTTCAGTACGGATGCTGTTTGCGTTTAATTTGTTTGGTGATTCCATTGCCACTAAACAAAGTAATTGTAGCAAGTGGTTTTGAACCATATCTCGTAATGCACCTGCTTTATCGTAGAAACCAGCGCGGCTTTCTAAGCCTACGGTTTCTGATAAGCTAATTTGGATGTTATCGATTGATTTAGCATCCCATAGGTTTTCAAACAGTGAGTTTGAAAAACGCAGTGCCATTAAGTTTTGTACGGTTTCTTTACCTAAGTAATGGTCAATACGGAATACTTGCTCTTCTTTGAAGTATTCAGCAATTTTTGCATTGATTGCTTCAGCAGATTCACCACAGTAACCAATTGGCTTTTCAACAACAACACGTGATGTTTCTGTGATTAAACCTTTCTTAGATAGGATTTCACAGCAGCTACCGTAAACCGCAGGTGGTAATGAAAGGTAAAAAACACGAGACTTATCAGCATCGTGTTCATTAAGAATATCTCTTAGTTTATCCCAGTCATCGTCGGCTTCTGTCACATTAGATACAACGGGTACAAGGTAAGCTGAAAACGCTTTCCAATCTTTTGCGTTGTACTCACCTTTACCTAAAAAGTCTTGTAACGCTTTATGTGCTGTTTCGATGTATTCTTTACGTTTGCTTTCTTCGCGTACCGTAGGAAGGATACGAGAACCTTGAGGAAGGTTGCCCTCTTGATAAGCGCGATACATTGCAGGAAGTAATTTGCGTAACGCAAGATCACCGCCGCCCCCAAAAATTACGATATCAAATGGATTTAACATATATCACTCTCTACATTGGCAATGCCATGTTAATCGACTCATGCAGTATGGCAGTGCGTGTTGTTATCTGGTTGATTTGGCTGTGTTAGATGATCCCTTTAACAAAGCCTGTTGAATTTTTTTGTAAGTAGCTTACTCATTATTCTTATGTTGGCTGAAGTAAATGAGTCTTAGGGGCTCTGTAAATCCTCTCACAAAAATACAGGCCCTAAGAACTCCAGCGCTACCCGTTCAAAGGTATTCGGTTTGCAGCTGTTGCTGCGAATCTATTACTGCTTACGATGTGTTTTATAGTAAGCGATCAGTCCATTGGTTGAGCTGTCGTGTGGATGACTTACTGCGTCATCAAATAATTCAGCTTCAATTTTAGAGGCAAGTCCCTTACCTAGCTCTACACCCCATTGGTCAAATGAACAGATTTCTAAGATAATGCCTTGGCAGAAGATCTTGTGCTCATAAAGCGCAATTAAACGTCCTACCGTTTTCGCATCAACTTTATCTAATAACATTGACGTTGTTGGGCGATTGCCTTGGTGAATCTTGTGATTCAATAATTCTGCAATTTCTGCTTCAGATTTACCTTTCGCGGTTAAATCTGCAGTTACTTGCTCTGCATCAACACCGGCCATCATTGCTTCGGTTTGTGCAAAGAAGTTTGATAATAAAATATCATGGTGCTTACCAACATTGACTTGCGGCTCAATTGAAGCAATAAAGTCAGCAGGTACAATCACATTACCTTGGTGCAGACATTGGTAAAAAGCATGTTGGCCATTGATACCTGTCATGCCCCAAATGATTGGAACCGTCGTGTAAGGAACCGTTTCACCTGCGAAAGTAACATGTTTACCGTTACTTTCCATCTCACCTTGCTGCAAATATGCAGGTAACATGTGTAGTGCTTGGTCATACGGTAAAATTGCTTGCGCCGTATAGCCTAAAAAGCTTGTGTTCCAAACACTTAAAAGCGCCATTAATAATGGTACGTTATTTTCAAATTCAGCATTTTTAAAATGCTCATCAATTTCAAACGCACCTTCTAGGATTTCTTCGAACGCATCGAAGCCTAGGTACAGGGCGATTGGTAATCCTATCGCACTCCATAAAGAAAAGCGACCGCCTACCCAATCCCACATTGTGAATACGTTTTCATCAGCGATACCAAAGGCCGCTGTTTTTTCTAAATTGGTGCTTACAGCGACAAAGTGCTTAGCAATATGCTCTTGTGCTTGGGCTGTTTGTAAAAACCACTCAACGGCTGATTTAGCGTTAGTCATGGTTTCTGAGGTGGTAAACGTTTTAGATGAGATTACAAATAATGTTGTCTCAACGTCTAAACCTTGTAAAACAGATGCAATTTGAACGCCATCAACATTTGATACGTAATGCACATTTAATGTGTCATCAGCATAAGCTGCAAGTGCTTCAGTTGCCATTTGCGGGCCTAGGTTTGAACCACCTACACCAATTGCAACAACATCTTTCACCGCTTTACCTGTGTAACCTAACCACTCGCCACTGCGCACTTTGCTAACAAAAGCTTTCATTTTAGCAAGCTCAGCGTTAACTGCGTCTGTTACGTTTTCGCCATCAACCATCACAGCTGTATTAGCACGGTTACGTAAAGCAGTATGAAGTACCGCACGGTCTTCAGTGAAATTGATTTTCTCACCACTGAACATTTTTTCACGCCATGCGCTAATGTCACACTCTTTCGCTAAAGCAATAAGCTGTTCAAAAACCGTTTTATCAATTTGTTGTTTTGAGTAATCGAATAATACGCCTGGGATTTGAGCTGAGAATTGCTCGAAACGCGTGCTATCTTTGGCAAATAAATCTTTAAGATGAATTTGTTTCATCTTCTTGGCACTTTCAGATAGTGCTTGCCAACTAGCTAATTGCGAACGGCTGCTCATATATATAATCCCCTCAAAACTTGCAACAAACTGATTATTAACTATCTTTTTATTAATGTTGAATAAAGACAGCAATTAAAAACACGATGAAAATTAACACTAAGTTAAAATGACAACGCTGTCAATGTTCTACTTTTACATTTTATAGTCGAGATAATAGCGCAATTTTTCTCTTTTGACACCGGTATCATAAAAATTATCTCAATTATTTTACTGCTAATTTGGTAGAACATTAGATACACTAACTAACTTATATTAAATATTAATGTACCTATTCAGAAAAAGCGCTCTGGCGAACACTTTTCGATATTATTATAATACAAATATAACTAACTATAAAGTAACAGTATGAAAGTAACCATAAATGATGTAGCCAAGCTCGCGGGTGTTTCAATGAAAACCGTTTCGCGAGTGATTAATAAAGAGCCATCGGTCAGAAAAAAAACCTATGACATAGTGATGGATGCTGTTAACACGTTGAACTATCAACCAAATCTTGCAGCTCGTAACCTAGCAGGCACATCGTCTTTTACTGTTGGTTTAGTTTATGACAACCCGAATGCTTATTATGTCATCGACATGCAGAACGGTGTCCTTTCGCGTTGTAAAGAAGAAGGCTATGAGCTGGTTATTCATCCGTGTAATTATCTTGATGGCAACATGGAAGAAGACTTTAAAACCATGATCAAGCGCTCTCGCTTGGCAGGCCTTGTGTTAACGCCACCACTGTCAGAACAAAACAGTATCATCGAGATGCTTGATGAAATGGGCATTCATTATGTACGCGTGCTTTCTGGTCGCCCGACTGAAGAAAATCAAGATACCTGTATTTATGTAAATGACTACGCAGCTGCTTATGAAATCACCGCTCACCTACTGTCACTTGGACATAAAAATATTGGTTTCCTGTGTGGTGATAAAGAACATAAATCAACAACTGAACGTTTAGAGGGGTATCAAGCCGCGTTAAAAGATCACAGCATTCCATTAAATGATGAGCTGATCTACGAAGGCCAATATTCATTTGAATCAGGTGTAGAAGGTGCAAAAGCATTGCTGGGTGAAAGTAATCCGAAAAACATCACCGCCCTTCTTGGCGGAAACGATGAGATGGCAGCAGGCGCATTATTCGCCTCACGCTTAATGGGAATTGAAATTCCGCAGCAATTATCAATTACCGGCTTCGAAGACTCACCGTTCTCGCGTCAAACTTGGCCAAAACTCACCACGGCTCATCAAGCCAATGATGTAATTTCACAGCATGCAGCGCGTTTACTGTTTAGAAAAACCCGTGGTGCACGCAATCAAGATAAAGACATCATCACAACCTTTACCCCTTCATTGGTGGTACGGGAAAGCTCAGGTCCTACAACAGCCTAATTTATACAAGTTACGAAAAAGCCGCTCTATAGCGGCTTTTTTAATGACTGAATTGATATTACTTATTAAAGCAATGCTAAACCGCCATTCAAGTTAAAAACGTTTTCAAAACCTAATTGCGACAAATTGTTTGCCGCTTGTTTTGAACGATTACCACTTCGACAAACCAAAATGTAGCTATGGTCTTTATCAAGCTGTCCTTGAACGATGGCGTTTGCCATACGGCTCAGTGGAATGTTGATCACTTTGCTCTCAGCAACAGTAAATAACTCGGCCAAATTATTCGCACCATGCTCATACGGCTCGCGAGTATCGATTAGGTAAGTCCCCTTATCGTCTAACATTGCTTTAGCATCGGTTGCAGCAAGCTGTTTCATTGGCGTACTTTCAAGTGTTTCAACATAGCCACATAAAGAGTGACTCATTGAATGCTTTTGCTCATCTGCTTGTTGCTTTAATTCAACAAACTGAGCATCTGATACTTGCTCGTTTAATAATTTTGCTAATAACGGTGTCGTTGCTTTTTGTGCATGCCAATCCATTGCAAAACATTGCTGATAATCATGACCTGAACAAATCACCGTTGAATCTTGTACTTCCAGTGCAAGCTGTTTTAATGACAAGGCCATTTTTGCTGCATCGCCGCCGCTAATTGCCGTATTTCCCAAGCCACCTGGTAAAATTAAATCACCACAGAAACAATAGCTAACATTACCACTTAGCGTATCTTTCAATAAATAGCTAACACTATCATCACTGTGACCCGGTGTCGCTACTTTGCTTAAATGTGCACCGCTTAATTCGATAGCTGCTGAATCTTTAGGCCAGCCAAGTTCATCTATTTCATTAACAACATAGCGCTCTGCTAGCTCTTTGGTTAATAGACAGCGAGCCGATAAACGCTCTTGGTGATTATGCGTATCGATAATTGCTTTTACTGTTAAACCTTGTGTTGCGACAATTTTCGCCATACGCGGAATAAGCTCAATAATAGGATCAATTACCACTGCATTTTTATCGCTGTCGACATAAAGCCAACAGCACGCAGCTTGATGGCGCAGTTGTGTTAAGCCAATCGCACAGACTTCTTGCTGAGGCGATGTACTATCAGACACAACCAAACAGTTTGCTTCTAGAATTGGTTTTAAAGAACGAATTTTTTCACAAGCAAAGTCAATTTCTTGCTGGCTTGCAGCCGGGCCGAATGACATGCGAATCGCATTTTCACTTTGCCAATCACTGGCTCCCATCGCATCTAAAACAAAACTACGATTTGCACCTGAGCTACACGCAGAGCCGCCACTCACACGGATACCCGCAGCATCAAATAAATCCATTACTTCTTTACTGGTTAATTCGTTCACCGCAAAGTTCAACGTTGTTGGCACTGAATGCTCAAAACTGTGGTTAAAGGTAATACTGCCAAATGTATCTAATAGCGCACCCAGTAATTGCTCGCGATAAGCATGTAACTGCTCAAGCGGCTTAAATGTTTGATTTTGTTTATCAAGTAATAAAGAGAACAGCTTATTTAAACCAGCAATACCGGGTAAGTTCTCTGTGCCTGAACGCATTCCGCTTTCTTGGCCGCCACCGGCAATAAATGGCGTATACGCACTGCCTTTACGAATATAAAGTACACCAATGCCTTTAGGCGCATACAATTTATGACCAGAGAATGGGGCATAATCAATGGTTGTTTGGCTTAGCGCCAAGTTGGTTTTGCCTAATGCTTGTACACAGTCAACCATCCAAGCCACATTATTGTTTTCACTGCGAATAACTTGCTCAATTGCGGTTAAGTCTTGGAATACACCGGTTTCGTTGTTGACTGCCATAGTACAAATCATCAGTGCATTCGCAGCATGTTTACGAATAAACTCATGATCTAAAATACCATTTTTATCAACAGGGATTGATAGCACCTGAGCGTTGATATCAAGCACACTGTTCCAATGCTTGAGCGTATTTGGCACCGCTTTGTGCTCTGTTGCACCATACAGTAATACCGGGTTTTCAACTTGATGATTTTTAGCTGCAATCAGTGTTGAAACAACCGCTGTTTGAATACCTTCGGTTGCACCTGAGGTAAATAAAATATCACCATCAGTCGCGCCAATAACTTCACGCGCTTTATTACGTGTTTGCTCTAATAAGTGTTTTGCTTGAATACCCGTAATATGAGAGCTTGATGGATTACCAAAACACACACGCATCGTGTGCGAAACCACATCGGCAATTTCAGGAAGTACAGGAGTCGTTGCATTCGCATCTAAATAAATTTGCTGATTAGCATCGTCAGGAAGGTAAAAATTTGCCATGTAAAACGCACCATATTACTAAAAGATATATCTTATAACCTATTTTACATTTTTCACGGCTAAATTATAATAATCAATTAGTCAGTAAAGTGCGCTTTCTATACTTTTTAAGACTAAGCTAACTTTCTATTAGCTCAACCTTCTTAGAAGACCAGGCATTTATAAGCGCTTTTACTAATGAAGCCAGCGGTATTGCAAAGAACACCCCCCAAAACCCCCACAAACCGCCAAAAAACAGTACTGCAACAATAATAAACACTGGGTTTAAATCGACCGCTTCAGAGAACAGTAACGGCACTAACACGTTGCCATCAAGTGCTTGGATCACGCCATAGATGATTAAAATGGTCCAAAATTGTGTTTCTAAACCAAACTGAAATAACGCCACGGCGGCTACAGGAATGGTCACCAATGCCGCCCCTACAAATGGAATAAGCACCGACAAGCCAACCAACACACCGAGTAAAGCTGCATAGCGAAGATCAAGTACTGCAAAGGCAATAAAAGATGCAGTACCAACAATTAATATTTCAAACACCTTACCGCGAATATAATTCATGATTTGCTGATTCATTTCTTGCCAAACTTGAATGATCAAGCGGCGCTGTTTAGGTAGTAAACGCTCAGCACTTTGCGTGAGCTCTAACTTATCTTTAAGCATAAAAAACACTAAAAGCGGCACTAAAATCAGATAAATCAACCATGCCGCCACGTCTTTTATCGAGGTTAACGACACTGAAAGCACTAACTGGCCAAATTCAATGGCTTTGGTTTCAACACTGGCAACAATTGATTTAACCTGATCTTCCGTAATTAAACTCGGGTAATCTTCTGGAAGGTGTAATAGCAGTGCTTTGCCCTTTTCGATCATATAAGGCGTTTCTTGAACAAGGTTACTGGTTTGCTGCCAAAGCACCGGCCCCATACCAACAATAATTGTGATCATTAATCCACTGAATACCAACATCACGATAATCGTCGCGGTAAACCGTTTTAAACCTAGCTTTTCTAAATGGGCAACGGGCCAATCAAGTAAATAAGCAATCACCAAGGCGACTAACACTGGTACGATTAACGAACCAAAAAAATAGAAAAATGCAAAGGTTGCAATAAGCAGTAACAACAAAGTTACTGAATGGGGATCTGAAAATTTATTTTCGTACCAGGCTTTTACATACTCAAACACGAATGGGCTCCACGGTTAGCACACCTAATTCTAGGTCAATTTTAAAATGGTAATGATGTTTTTCTAAAAATCGCTGCATATCGTCCGTTGCCTCTGCAGCATTGAATGTAAAAGTCACGGCTTGTTGAGCCGATATTGCCTTATTCAAGCCTAATTTAAACTGAATAAATTGTTGAGGACACTTATAGTCCCTTAAATCAACCGTTAACATAGCGAATCAACTGCGTTATTAATATGAATAATAAGTATAAGATGTCAGCATCTTGCAAAAATAAGTCTTTATAATGAGAAACAACTCATTTTTTTCTTAAAACACGCAAAACAATAGTTTATCCTTAATCAATAACTGGTAGTAAAGGAAACGAGATGCCTGCCTCGCATAATAAAGCGCAATTACCTGCGAATCCAACTCTTAAAGAGATTAACTGGTATAAAAAACAAATAAATTGGGGCGAGCTGCCGCCTTTTTATCATATGGTGGCATCTTCTGTTAGCGAATCTGAAGGGATTTTGGATCACGGCTTTGATAATGCGGTGAAACGATTAATTGATCCACGCAACTGGAACCTCGATTTATTAGACGGCTATGAAACCGACATGGGCGAAATTGTCTGTGAGCAAAAACCACGTATCGCATTACATCAAAGTTTTACCGACCGAGGCTTCGAATTATGGGCCTATCCTTATGCAAAAGATGTTACAGTAGATCAGTACATTAAAGACAATCGCTTTATGGAATTTAAGGTGTGGGATCCACACACCATGAAAAACCTAATTCGCTTTAACCAGCTTCATAAATTCATCGCTTTTTACTTTGAAAGAGGCGATAAAGCTGACAAAGCATTAATCCTTCATGCCCATAAAGTAGTGCATAAAATCATAACTTTTTTACAACGAGAGTTGAACGTTGTTAAGCTAGATGGAGTCACAATAAAAGATTTCTATCAATTGTGCGAAAAAGACAGCCGAGCATGCAGCGACGAAATAGACATAGCAAAAGTCATGTTAGGTGAGCAAATCAACAAGGAATAAGATGCGACTAAAATCAGCCTTTATTACACTATGCAGTGCATTACTCACATTTTCGATACTGCATAGTGAGCCGTTGAAGGCACAAACTAACTTTAAGCTGCCCGATTTAGGGACCTCAGCTTTACAAGCTTTGCCGATTGAAAAAGAACAAGCAATTGGTGAAGTGATGATGATGCAAATTCGTGGCTCATCACCGGTTGTGAATGACCCTGTTCTTGATGAATACCTGACTACCCTAGGCAGACGTTTAGTGGCGAATGCCAACGATGTACGTTTTCCATTCTCCTTTTTTTGGCTAAACAATCCTGAGATTAACGCCTTTGCCTTTTACGGTGGCCATGTAGGTGTGCATACGGGTCTTATCGCTCAAGCGGATAACGAAAGCCAATTTGCTTCAGTACTTGGACATGAGATAGCTCACGTAACGCAGCGCCATTTAGCCCGTCGTATTCAACAACAGCAAGATAACAGTGCGTTAACCATCGCAGGTATGATTGCAGGTATTTTAGCTACCGTTGTGGCACCTGATGCCGGTATTGCAATTATCTCTGCAAACCAAACCCAAGCGGCATTTAGTCAATTAACTCACAGCCGTGCAGCAGAGCAAGAGGCAGACCGCATTGGTATGCAAACCTTAAATAATGCCGGATTTGATCCTCGCCAATCGAGTGAGTTTTTAACTAAACTTGCTGCACAAATCCGCTATAAATATAAGCCGCCGGCATTTTTGCTGACTCACCCATTACCTGAAAGCCGGGTTTCTGATGTGCGCTTGCGTGCCGAGCAATACCCAAAAAAACACTATGCTGATAGCTTGGAATTTAACTTAGCTAAGAGCCGTGTTATTGCTCGTTATCATCAAAAAGCCAAAGCAGCTGAAGATCTGTTTCGTAAATTAATGCGTGAAAACACCGTACATAATGATACGGCACTCAAGTACGGTTTAGGGATTAGTTTATTAGATCAGAAAAAGCTTGATGAAGCAGCCAGCATTTTGAATCCATTACTTGAGCAAGATCCAAAGAACTTATTTTATATCGATACCCACACCGACTTATTGATTGCACAAGGCAAAGCGAATGAAGCGGTAGAGTTTTTAGCTAAACTAGATATCGATAGACCAAACAATCAGGTGATTGCCTTAAACTATGCAAATGCCGCGATGGAAGCAAAACAATTTGACCTTGCTGAGCGTATTTTAAAATCTTACTTATTAGCGAAACCTGAAAACAATCTTGCAAAAGAGCTCATTGCTGATGTCTATAAAAAGCAAGAAAACATGGCTTCTTATCACGAAGCCCATGCTGATGTGCTTGCCCAATATGGCGCTTATTTAAAAGCAGCAGATGAAATTCAAAAAGCACTCAACTTTGTTGAGCCAGAAGAATTAGTAAAACAACAGCGTTTAAAAGCCCTACTCACGCAATACCGTCAATTACAAAAAGAGCTTGCGAGACTTTAAGTCTCGCGGCGCTTGCCCTAAAATAAGCCAAATTATTAAATGTGAGAACACACCATGTCTGTGACTATTTATCATAATCCACGTTGTTCAAAATCGCGTGAAACACTTGCGCTGTTAGAAAGCAATAACGTACAACCAAGTGTTGTTGAATACCTAAAAACTCCGCTTAATGAACAGCAAATTGCGACTTTAATTAGCCAACTTGGCTTTACCTCTGCTCGTGAATTAATGCGCACGAAAGAAGACATCTACAAAGAACTTGAACTTAAGAACGAACAAAACGAAGACAAGTTAATTGCAGCGATGGTTGCAAACCCTAAACTCATCGAGCGCCCTATTGTTGAGCACAATGGCAAAGCAGCCCTTGGTCGTCCGCCAGAAAACGTATTAAGCGTACTTTAATGGCTATAAACATTGTTGTGCTATATCACTCAAGCCATGGCTCTGTAGAAGCTATGGCGCATGAGATAGCCGAGTCGATTGAGCGACAAGGTGCTACAGCCTTGCTGCGCACATTTGTAAAGCGACAGCCGCACGATATTGTGATCAGCAAAGATGATCTTATTAATTGTGATGGCTTAGCCTTTGGCACCCCTACACGATTTGGCATGATGGCCTCACAAGCAAAAAGCTTTTGGGAAACCACCAGTGATCTATGGCTTAAAGGTCAGCTGATAGATAAACCTGCTTGTGTTTTTTCGTCATCAAGCAGTATGCATGGCGGTAACGAAGCCACCTTGTTGAATCTATCATTACCACTGTTACATCACGGCATGATGTTGCTAGGTGTGCCTTATGAGGTGCCTGAATTACTTGCAACTGAAACCGGCGGTACGCCATACGGTGCAACTCATGTGGCAGGTAGCAATAACAGCAATGTATTAAGTAAAGACGAAATTAAAATTTGCCAAAGCGTTGGAAAACGCTTGGCACTAATTGCGAGTAAATTAAAATGAGCTTGGAACCTGAGCTAAATAAGCCTGTTGCAAAAAAACCAATTACAAAACGATTCCAACGTTTTGCGCTGATTGGCTATATCGGCTTATTAGTTTTAATGCCAATTTGGCTGTTTTTAATTGCCCCAAGAGAAGGCCACAGTAACGCCTTTATCTTTGTTGTATATATACTACCTCTGCTGTTACCACTTAAGGGCATCATTCAAGATAAACCTTATACCTATGCGTGGGCGAACTTTATCGTGATGTTCTATTTCATCCATGGTTTTACATTACTATGGGTCGCACAAGAGCAGCTGATTTGGGTATTACTTGAGTTAACTTTTGCCAGTCTGATGTTTATTGGCTGCACCTATTATGCACGCCATCGTGGACAAGAACTTGGCCTTAAGATACGTAAATTAAAAGAAGAGCTGGCTGAAGAAAAAGCGGCACATGAGCACAACAAATAAACACGTTTGTTTTGCAAAAATGAAACAAAAAACGGCAACCTAGGTTGCCGTTTTTTTATGTCACTTTATATAGCTTTTATGTCATCACACCAACTCAGCTAAGGTGGCTAGCGCGACAATACTTGCTAGACCCACTTGGCCAATTAAGCTAAATAATGAGAACAGTCTTAATATAAACAGCCCCCATGGATGACGGATATGCGGGTAAAGTGCACAGCGTTTCAGGCTTGTAGCAAAGAAAAAGCATAAGATCGAAATCAGCGTAAAGCTCAGCGTTAATTCGCTTTTAATGGCAATACTGTCATCAAAAAAGAAGAACAACTGCACAGGTAATAACAAGGTTACAATCGCGTGTAGTAAGTGCACTTTTTTAACGCGATCAAACTGCCCTTCTGGCGAAAGCTCTTTAATGCCGAAGTCATGCTCAAGGCACTTCACTAAGTTATCTGCTTTAATGCTTACTGCTAATCGGTAGCAACTTAAACCGTCGTTGTTACGCACTCTAAAGTCATAACCCGCTTTTAAAAGCAACACGAGTAAAGGTCCATTCTCGGCTAATACAGCGTAATGTAATGCTGTATTCCCTTTGTTGTCTCGGGCTTTTTTATCTTGATGCTCAAGTATAGTCTCAACAACATTCACATAGCCTTTTTCGGTCGCCCACATAAAGGCTGTTTTACCGTTTTCGTCAGCTAATGCACCGGTTGCACCTTGCTCAATAAAACGTTTTGCCATGGTTTGTTTAGCATTTTCATGACTTAAATGAGCAAGTAAAGCTTGTTCAAGTAACGAGGCCGAATCAACATCCGGAGACACCAGTTTCAACAAGGTAAAGTAATCTTCACCATGGGCAACTTTTTCGGCCGCTAGCACTGTTAGTGGTTCAAGATCAGCCACAGAGTCAGGGATAAAACCACTAAAACGATCTCTAAAATCAACCTCGGTCCACAGCTCTAAAACATCGTCCGCAGACATTTTTGCACCGTGGTTTAGAACATGTTCAATCACAGTAAAATAGCGACGATTAAATAACTGATGGATGAGTGTAATAGGTGTTTTAACGGCTGATTGAGCGAATGCGCTGGCGTATTTCTCTAAGCGCTGGCACAACATTAAAACAAGACTTTCTGGTGTGTAGTCATTTTCTAAAAAGTGCGCTTTCATAGCATTAATATAATGCAACGCCGCTTCATCAAACTCAGAAATATGTTGGAAATAGCACTCTTCAAACGGTTCAAGAGGAGTCAACCAAGTAAGATAATAAATCGGCGGAAGAACCGTCGTACACACACCGTCATCTTCATTAGTAGAACGACATGCCGGCCAAGCTTCTAAAGCATCTAAAATATAGGCCCCGTTTTGCTCAGCTAATCCTTTGATCAGTAACGGGTATTCCTTTGGCCAAATCAGTACATTTTCCATTAAAAAAACACAACTCCGCTGCACATTATTCGATGTCTTATTAAGCAATTAGTTATAGCAAAATTTAACTGACAGTTTGCTTAATATTGCGACCAATAACACAGTATCTGAACAGATACTTTGGTAAACAAGAAAAGTAGCATGATTCTACCACAGAGGGTTACAGGTGCTAGCGCAAAGTAGGTGATTTTTAAAGAAAATAGAAAAGCAGCGGCACATGGACGGTACTCACTGCTTGGTTGGAGACTGAAAGTAGCTAAAATGCCCGATGAGGTGAAGTTAATCGAGCATTTGGGCTAACTTACTTACTTGCTAATTCGTGTGTTACTTCATCAATGCCAACTTGGCTGATGCGTTGTAAAACTTCCTTTTGCTTCGCGCTTAACAGTGAGATGCCTTCAGCAACGATATCGTATACTTTCCACTGCTTATCTTTGCCTTGACGTAATTTAAAGTGCAAATCAATGGCTGGTGCGTTGTCATCAACAATTTGCGTTTTAACGGTTGCATAACCATCGTCGATGAGTTGTGATTGATCAAAAATTACTTTTTGGCCTGTGTATTTCATTAGCGCGCCAGCATAAGTCACTGTTAAGTAATGCTCAACTGCTGCTATAAAATCAACAGCTTGCTCACGACGTAAGCCCTTAATGTGCTTACCTAAAAGCTTATACGATACAAACTTAATGTCCATGTGTGGCAATAAGCGTTTTTCAACAATGCTTGCCATCGCTTCTGAACTTGCATCACCTTTCGCATTCACATTTGCAATATCAACAAATAAATCTGCTGTGACTGACTCTAATAATTGCTTAGGCGAACTGTCTTCGCTGGCAAAAGTAGATGCTGTAAAAAGAGCTGCAATTAGCAAAAATGAGTTAACTAGTTTGGTCATCGTATTCACCTCTTAACGAAAATTTTCGCTAATATACCGATAATAAATCCATAAAAAAAGAAACAATCCGACACCGTTTTAATGCCAATTAAGCACCAATCAATTTTCCCCATAGTTTTCAGTTAATTGCTAAAAAATATGAGGATGTGCACAGCGTCTGTGTATTTACGCACATTGAAAAGCCCTCCCCCTCGCCCTTATCTACTTGCTCACAGTCATAATGAGAAGTACCGAGATGAAACTAAAACGCCCATTAAAAGCACTTATGTTAAGTGCAGCTGCACTCTTAGCAGCACCCATTTATGCCGCTTCAAATCATGGTTATGCCGTTGATTACATTCAAGGGGAAGGAGATGTAAAAGGTTTAAAATTGGCTTATCAATATCATATACCCAATGAAATGTTGCCCTTGCAACACGCCCGTCTTTACTTCGAATCAAGCTTTAATATTTGGGAATATGGTAAACATAACAAACATCAAACCAATGTAGTGTTAGCCATGTCTCCAGTGATCCAATACCCTGTATTCAACGTGAAAAGCATGCCTGTGTATGTGGAGTTTGGCATTGGCGTTTCCCTGTTAGATGACACCCATTTTGCCGGCAAAAATGTCAGTACTCACTATCAGTTTGAAGATAGGCTGGGTTTAGTTGCTGACTTAGGGGGTGGCTCTACGTTAGCACTAAGATATTTACATTACTCCAATGCTGGCTTTAAAAGCCCGAACCCCGGCCTTGATTTCATTTCTTTTTCTTATGCTAGACGGTTTTAAGTGCTACTATGAAAGCCATGTATAACTGCAGGATTTAAAAATGGAAACATGGCAAATTATTGCGGTCATTGTCGTTGTATTTGGGGTGGTTATTGGCAATTTATTGCTGCTAAAACATGCGGCGAAAATGGATTTCAAACTACCAAAAACAGATGATGAAAAAGATAAAAAAAGCCCTGATGAATGATCAGGGCTTTTTCGTTGTAAGTTTAAATTTATCTTACACTAACCAATGCGCCATTAAGACAATCACCGGTAATGTCACTAAGGTTCTCAAAATAAAGATTAAAAACAACTCAACAATATTCACCGGAATTTTGCTACCTAAAAGCAATGCACCTACTTCTGACATATAAATCAATTGAGTCACACTCATTGCAGCAATAATAAAGCGCGTCACATCACTTTCAATGCTACCCGCTGCAAGAATTGACGGAATAAACATATCAGCAAAGCCGACCATAATTGTTTGCGCAGCAGCCTCAGCTTCTGGTACTTGTAGTAACTCTAAGAATGGTACAAATGGCTTGCCCATGTACTCAAAAATTGGCGTATATTCAGCAATGATCAAAGCAAATGTGCCCACAGCCATAACCACAGGTAATACTGCAAATACCATATCAAATGCGTTATGTAAGCCTTCTTTTAGTGTGCCGCCTACTCCAGGTGCAGTGCGCGCTTTTGCCAATGCAACATCAAGTGAATGGGCAACCAATGTTTTACCCTCAGGCACTGACTCAGCATCTTTATCAGGCTCTGTACCATCTACATAGAGGTCTTTTTTGAAGCGCAGTGGAGGTAAACGAGGCACAATTAATGCGGCTGCTAAACCCGCTAAACACACAGTTAAATAGAAAGGTGCGAAAAGGTGCTCAAGCTTTACTTGGCCTATAACAACTAAACAAAAAGTGATTGATACAGCAGAGAATGTGGTACCAATAATAGCCGCTTCTCGTTGCGTATAATGTTTATCTTCATACTGGCGAGCGGTCATCAAAATACCCACACTGCCATCGCCTAACCATGATGCCACACAGTTAACCGCACTGCGGCCTGGCACACCAAAAAGCGGACGCATCACTTTAGTTAATAAGGTACCGACTAATTCTAACAAGCCGAAATTTAGTAATAACGGTAATAGTAATCCCGCTAAAATAAATACAGAGAATAATACTGGCAGTAAGTCGTTGAGTACCAACGCCCCCGTATTACCGGAAATAATCATTTCTGGCCCTTGCTTTGTGTAGGTCAAAACGATAAATACCATGCCCAGTAATCGAACACTCAGCCAAAGCCAACTAACATCAAATAAATGCTTAATTATAAAGAACTTAAGTAATGGTTGTGGCTTAAATAGCTTTATCACTAAAGATAAAATACCGGTGATACAGACAATACTGGTGATCAAACCCAATGCGAATGGAGCAATCCACTCCTGTACTGCTTTTGCCATAACAGCAATCGGAATGGTCATTGCTTCACCTATGGGTACCGGCGTCATAAACAAGAAGACACCTATAAGTGAAGGAACGAAAAAGGTAAACAAGGTTCGCAAGTCACTGCGATTTGCTGTGTTTAAGTTAGACATATTTTCAACCTGTAAAAACCACAAAAAGAGCGGCTAAGCTCTTTTTGTGGTGGTTTTAACTTTTTTAATTATTAAATATTGATACCGCGCTGACGCAGTGCATTTTCTAATGCTTGCTGGAGGTCATTCATTGTACCAGGCTCTAATGTCGAACCTTCAGAGTCCATCCACGTTAAACTTGTACCGCCATCATTGGTGCGGCTAACAAGAATTTGGTATTGGCCATCTTCAATTGGCAGCTCAGCTAACTCTTCGCCCCAAATTGAATCCCATACGCTTGACTCAGGCTTTTTGTAATCAGCCGTGATCAAACCACGTTCTTGGTCAATTTCTACAATAGTGAAAGATAGACGCTCTAAGAAACCAGAGAAACGATCAAACACCATGTTGTAATCTTGCTCAGTAACCAGTGCTGCATTACCTTTGTTATCAAAGCCCATTTCTAAAGAAATAATGCCTTGTTGTTTGCGCATTTCAACTTCAAGCTGACGATAACGGTAATCAAACTCTGCAATCACTTGATTTAATGCGCGTACTTCTAGTTGTTGTTGAAGTAACGGCGTTAGCGGTACAGAATCGCTCTTATAATCGGCAAGCTTAGACGTTAATGAGGCTGTACGTTGATGTGACTTTTCTTCAATTGTGAAGATGAAGCGCTGTTGAGATACTTCTGTTTCGGTTTCCCAGAACCAACCTTCTTCAGGTTTAATAATGGCATACCAACCTGTTTCAATTGAATTTGAAGCTTTGTCTTCTTTTAAAGCGGCGGTATTTTTTTCAGCTAAAACGGCTTTGATAGAGTCCCAGATAAAGACATCTAAATCTTCTATACCATCGTTTTTATCAAAATAAACACGCGCTTCTGTGTCACCTTCTTCAACCCAAGTACCTTGAGCAATAGTAATCACTTGCGCTGGCGGACGATAGTTTTTAGCTTCAGGATTGTTGTCGTATTGCGCAACATCCATTTTATAAGTTGGATCTTGAGCTGGTTGCGCTAACCCTGCTGGTGCTTTCACCGCATCATTAGCACGATAATTACGTTTGTGGTGCGCTTCATCGGTGAATACACCGCACCCAGTTAAACTTACCATTACGCTTACAGCAAGCGCCTTTGAGATCCAATACTGCACAGATATTTCTCCTTAGCAAACCCTTAATTTTTTTAACAAATGTATGAGTGGGTAATGCCGATTTGGTTCACTGTAAAATCACTTTTAACTTTACATTTATTGTTTTTATGCAAAAAACCCGAATAGATTGGGCTAGCGTAACGTGTTTGAATGCTTATCGCCTTGCAAAATTTTAACTATGGTACTTTCTGATGCCCCTAAAAACAAGAAAGAGCGTACTTTATTCACGGCTTAATTAATCGCCGCTATCGTTAACGGTGCAAATTATGTTAAACTTCGCCGCCGTGCGTTATTAAACTCACGTGAAATCAAAGCTTATTCAAGCTTATATCCATTGGTATTGTTAATTACTAGGTATTTAAAATTCCATGACTGCTTTTACAAATCATCAGATAGTGCTCACTGCGATTGGCGAAGATAGACCCGGTATCGTTAGCGAATTGACTCAGTTAGTGAGTGATTGCCATTGCAATATAATTGACAGTCGCATTGCTATTTTGGGCAACGAATTTACCTTTATCATGCTATTAGCAGGTGACATGTCGGCTATTAGCCGCATTGAACACACATTGCCAACTAAAGGTATGGAACTTGGTCTTTTAACCATGATGAAACGCACTGCAAGTCATGTTGCATGTGAATTTTGTGCCGGTTACACCCTCGAATACACAGGTATTGATACACCTGGAACATTAAGTAAAGTTACGCGCTTTTTTGCTGATAACCACATTAGTATTTGTTCTCTTAAGTCAGACACCTACGATGAAGATGACGAGCTTAAAATGCGCTGTGAACTCGAGTTTAATATTCCTGTTGAAGTCGATATCGATAACTTTAAAGTGAGCTTTGAAGATCTTTCTCGTAGTTTGAACGTAGATTATATTTTCAGACGCATTCGCTAAGGAGCAAAGCATGAAAACAATTAATCCATTACAAGCAGGCGATACAGCCCCTGCTTTTAGCTTACAAAATCAGAATGACGAAACTATCGTACTCACTGATCTTTTAAAAGAGCAGCAAGTACTGGTTTATTTCTACCCTAAAGCGTCAACGCCAGGTTGTACTGTACAAGCAGAGAACTTACGTGATGAAAAAGCTGAGCTTGCTAAATTAAATACGCGTGTTGTGGGTATCAGCCCAGATCCAATCAAGCGTTTAAAGAATTTTGAAACCAAAAAAGAGCTTAACTTTGATTTATTAGCCGACGAAGATCACGCGATTGCTGATGCCTTTGGTATTTGGGGCTATAAGAAGTTTATGGGCAAAGAATACGAAGGAATTCATCGTATTAGCTTCCTTGTAGGCCAAGACGGTAAAATCAAACATGTGTTTGATAAGTTCAAAACCAAAGACCATCATCAGGTGGTGTTGGACTATTTAGCGCAGAATTGATAGTTACGAGTTACGAGTTACGAGTTACGAGTTACGAGTTACGAGTTACGAG
>NZ_PNCP01000076.1:0-16792 GCF_005886115.1 Pseudoalteromonas sp. S4492 | reverse complement strand
AATCCGCAATAATACTTAATCATTTTGAGGGATTAAACCTGTCGCTACCTGCGTTAAAAATTTCTGATTTAGAACAACTAAATAACGAAATTTTTGCCTTGTTATCAACGAGGTTTTATTGCCTCAAAATAGACCACTTTATTAAGCGAATTGGTATAACTTTAACACAAATATTTAAATTAGAAGGAATTTGCCAGTATTAAAACAATTAAAAAGAAAAAAGTATGATAAAAAATGAGCATAAAAAACGAGCCATTTGTGGGCTCGTTTTTAATTTAAACAAAAGCTAATAACTAAAGGTTATTATTCTGGTTCATAGCCCAAATTAGGCGACAACCAACGCTCAGCTTCTGCAAGAGTCATGTTGGTACGCTTAGCGTAATCTTCAACCTGATCTTTTTGAATTTGCGCCACTGCGTAGTACTTAGCTTCAGGGTGAGAGAAATACCAACCAGAAACCGCCGCACCCGGCCACATTGCGTATGAACTTGTTAGTTTCATGCCGATACGCTTTTCGGTATTAAGTAACTGCCAGATTTTCTTCTTCTCTGTATGTTCAGGACAAGCCGGGTAACCTGGCGCTGGGCGAATACCTTGGTAGTTTTCACGAATAAGTTCATCATTCGATAGGTTTTCATCTACCGCATAGCCCCAATACTCTTTACGTACTTGCTCATGCAAATATTCAGCAAACGCTTCTGCTAAACGGTCAGCAACGGCTTTAACCATGATCTTATTGTAATCATCTTGCTTAGCATCGAAGGCATCGGCAAGGTCGTCTTCTTCAAGACCACCAGTAACCGCAAACGCACCAAAGTAATCTGGGGTGCCTTTAGGCGCTATATAATCAGCTAAACAGTAGTTAGCAAACTCGGTTTTTTCAGTTTGCTGACGTAAATGACACGATGTAGTTAAAAGCGTTGTACGCGATTCATCGGTGTAAATCTCAATATCATCCCCTACTCGGTTTGCAGGGAATAAACCAATGACACCTAGAGGTTGTAGTGCACCTGATTGCTCTAGCTCATCAAGCATTGCATTAGCATCTGCGAATAAGCTTTTAGCCTGTTCACCCACAATTTCATCTTCAAGAATACGTGGATACTTACCAGCGATTGACCACGTCATGAAATAAGGTGTCCAGTCGATGTACTGTCTTAACGTCGCAATCGAAACATTTTTAAATTCAGTCACACCTAGCTTTTTCGGCACAGGTGGTGTGTAGTTGTCCCAATCCAATTTTACTGCGTTGTCACGAGCACGCTGTAAAGTAACTGGTTTTGAGCGTGGCTTTTTACGCGCTTGTTGTTCACGTACTTTTTCATACTCAGCCTTGGTTTTCTCTAAAAATGCCGGCTTTAACTCTTTTGACAATAAATTAGAAACCACACCCACAGCGCGGCTGGCGTTATTGACATAAACCACACCTTTATCATACTGAGGCTCAATTTTAACCGCGGTATGCGCTTTAGAGGTTGTTGCACCACCAATCAGTAGCGGTAATTCAAAACCACGACGGGTCATTTCTTTGGCAACATGCACCATTTCATCAAGGGATGGGGTAATAAGCCCTGATAAACCAATAATATCGGCTTTTTCGTCAATGGCGGTTTGCAAAATTTTCTCTGCAGGCACCATCACACCAAGGTCGATAACCTCGTAGTTATTACATTGCAGTACCACGCCTACGATATTTTTACCAATGTCGTGTACGTCGCCCTTAACGGTTGCCATAACCACTTTACCATTGGTTGCGCCCTCTTCTTTTTCAGCTTCAATGAAAGGGTCAAGATAGGCAACGGCACGCTTCATTACACGAGCTGACTTAACAACCTGAGGTAAGAACATTTTACCCGCGCCGAATAGGTCACCAACGACGTTCATGCCGTCCATAAGCGGGCCTTCGATCACTTCGATAGGCTTAGCTTTGCCCTTGCGGCACTCTTCGGTATCTTCATCGATGTATTCGGTAATGCCTTTTACTAGCGCATGTTCAAGACGCTTTTCAACAGGCCAAGTACGCCATTCTAAATCTTCAACTTTTTCCGCTTGCGCCATACCTGAGTATTTGGGTGCAAGTTCAACTAGTCGCTCACCAGCACCTGGGTCGGTATTGAGGATCACATCTTCCACGGCTTTACGCAGCTCTAAAGGAATATCATCATAAACCGCTAATTGACCCGCATTTACAATGCCCATGTCCATACCCGCTTTAATCGCGTGGTATAAAAACACAGAGTGAATAGCTTCGCGTACTGGGTTATTACCACGGAACGAGAACGACACATTCGATACACCACCCGACACTTTACAGTGCGGTAAGCCTTGCTTAATTCGGCGCGTACCTTCGATAAACTCAACCGCGTAGTTATCGTGCTCTTCAATGCCCGTTGCAACAGCAAAAATGTTCGGGTCAAAAATAATGTCTTCAGGCGGAAAGCCAATATCTTCAACAAGAATTTTGTAGCTACGCAGACAAATCTCGAACTTACGATCAGCGGTTTCAGCTTGCCCTGTTTCATCAAACGCCATTACAACTGCTGCGGCACCAAAGCGTTTAATTAGCTTAGCTTGGCGGATGAACGGCTCTTCACCTTCTTTAAGTGAAATTGAGTTTACAATGGCTTTGCCTTGAATACATTTTAAGCCCGCTTCAATCACGTCCCATTTCGATGAGTCGACCATGATCGGTACTTTTGAGATATCAGGCTCTGAGGCAATTAAGTTTAAAAACTTTACCATCGCCGCTTTTGAGTCCAACATGGCTTCATCCATGTTGATATCAATCACTTGCGCGCCATTTTCTACCTGTTCACGGGCAACGTTAAGAGCGGTCTCGTAATCTTCTTCCATGATTAAGCGCTTAAACATAGCCGAACCAGTTACATTGGTACGCTCACCGACGTTAGTAAATACAGCAATTTGGTCAGTCATGTCGGTTTCCTAGTTTAAGTTACACGCTTCAAGGCCCGATAAGCGCATACGCACTTCAAGCTCTGGCAATTGACGTGGCTTAACACCACTCAGGCCTTTTGCAAACGCCTTAATATGAGCCGGTGTGGTGCCACAACAACCACCTACAATATTAATAAAGCCAGATTTACCCCAGTCGATAATTTCTTTTGCCATTTCAGGGGCTTCTAAATCATATTCACCAAACTCATTCGGTAAACCGGCATTGGGATGCACCGAGGTAAAGGTTTCGCAAACACGTGATAACTCTTCAACATATTGACGCAGTAAATCAGGGCCAAGGGCGCAGTTAAGGCCGATTGATAGCGGTTTAATATGGCGAATTGAGTTATAAAATGCTTCTGTGGTTTGTCCTGATAAAGTACGGCCTGAGGCATCGGTAATGGTGCCTGAGATCATCACCGGTAAACTACGACCAGCTTGCTCGAATGCTTCTTCTACGGCAAACGAAGCCGCTTTAGCATTAAGGGTATCAAAGATGGTTTCTATTAAAATAAGGTCAGCCCCACCTTCCATCAGTGCCAGTGTCGACTCAACATACGCAGCCACCAGCTTATCAAAGTTGATATTACGGTAACCCGGGTCGTTTACATCTGGAGAGATAGAGCAGGTTTTTGATGTTGGTCCAAGTACACCGGCTACATAACGCGGTTTGCTAGGATCGTTTGCTTCAAACTCATCACAGACGCTGCGTGCAAGTTTCGCTGATTCGAGGTTGATTTCGCGGCTAAGGCTCGCCATATCGTAATCTTCCATCGAAATAGTCGTGGCATTAAAGGTATTCGTTTCGATGATATCAGCCCCCGCCTCTAAATAGGCACGGTGAATATCCGCAATGATTTTTGGCTGAGTCAGGCTTAATAAATCGTTATTGCCTTTAATAAGTACATGCCAGTCTTTAAAGCGCTCACCGCGATAATCCTGTTCTTCTAATTTATGTTCTTGGATCATGGTGCCCATCGCGCCATCGAGGATTAAAATTCGCTGTTTTAGCGCCTCGGTTAATTGTTCGCGTTTATTCACTGCATTACTCGGCATAGTTGTTAGTCCTTACATCTTGGCTAACTAAGTTAATATCATACGGTGTAGTTTGGTACACATAATAGTTTAACCAATTCGAAAACAATAAAAAGGCATGGCTTTGCCAGGTCTTCGACGGTTCGTTGTCTGGGTTATCGTCTGGGAAGTAATTTTCTGGCTTAGGTGCATCCGCTGATTTTTCTTGGTCACGCAAATACTCCCCTTTAAGGGTATGTGCATCGTACTCTGGATGGCCCGTAATATACACTTGGCTGCCTGATTTATTTTTAATTAAGTAGGCACCTACTCGCTCAGAACCAGCTAATACCACCAAATCATCGCAGGCAGTGATCTTGTCGATATCAATATGACCATAGCGAGAGTGTGGCACTAAAAAGGTATCATCAAAACCACGAGTGAGTGCTGCATGGTCAAAATAACTTTTATGGGTAAATACGCCGCTTAATTTATTTGGTTTAAGTTCGCGCTTAAGACCATAGTGATGATATAGACCCGCATGGGCCGCCCAACACGAAAACAGCGTAGACGTAACATGTTGCTCAGCCCAATCTAAAATAACTTTTAGCTCGTCCCAGTAAGCAACTTCGTCATACTCTAAATGAGCAAGCGGCGCCCCAGTGATAATCATGGCATCGTAGTTATTATCTTTCACTTCTGAAAAATAGCGATAAAACGTATCCATGTGCTGCTCAGAGTGACTACTGGTGCGGTGAGTATCTAAGCGCAACAGCTCAACATTAACTTGTAGCGGTGAATTAGCTAACAAGCGAATAAACTGCACTTCGGTTTCAACCTTGTTTGGCATTAAGTTTAAGATGGCCAAACGCATTGGGCGTATCTCTTGCGTTTTCGCGCGACTTTTTGGCATTACAAACACGTTTTCTTGGCGTAATTTTGCAATGGCTGGCAATTCATCTTTTACTGTAATGGGCATAGCTGGCTCCGAGCATACTTATCTGACTGCTAATTATGAACGGATAGTTAGAAATTTCAACCTCTAGATGTTTAGATGTCCAAATGAATTTTATTTGTTTGAAAGCAAAGCCCATAAAAGCCTGTTTCGTTGACGTATACGCGACAGAGCCTCTACAATATACGCTGTTAATTTTTCTTATAAATTGAAGGCTCCTTTCATGGTGTTACCAGATAAGTTTATATTCTCGATGAGTCGAGTTTCTAAGGTTGTGCCACCTAAGCGCACTATCTTAAAAGATATTTCTTTACACTTTTTCCCAGGCGCAAAAATTGGTGTACTAGGTCTAAACGGTGCAGGTAAATCAACGTTACTTCGCATTATGGCTGGTGTTGACCAAGACTTTGAAGGTGAAGCTCGCCCTCAACCAGGCACTAAAATCGGTTACTTACCGCAAGAACCCGTGCTAGACGAGAACAAAACAGTTCGCGAAACAGTAGAAGAAGCAGTAAGCGAAGTTAAAAATGCACTTAATCGTCTTGATGAAGTATACAACGAGTATGCAATGGACGGTGCTGACTTCGATGCACTTGCGAAAGAGCAAGGTGAACTTGAAGCTATCATCCAAGCACACGATGGTCACAATATCGACAACGTGTTAGAGCGTGCAGCTGATGCATTACGTCTTCCACCTTGGGATGCAAAAATTGAACACCTTTCGGGTGGTGAGCGTCGCCGTGTTGCGATCTGTCGTTTACTACTTGAAAAACCAGATATGCTTATTCTTGACGAACCGACCAACCACTTAGACGCTGAGTCAGTTGCTTGGTTAGAGCGCTTCTTACACGACTACGAAGGTACCGTAGTTGCTGTAACCCACGACCGTTACTTCTTAGATAACGTAGCAGGTTGGATTTTAGAACTTGACCGTGGTGAAGGTATTCCTTGGGAAGGTAACTACTCATCGTGGCTTGAGCAAAAAGATTTACGTTTACAACAAGAACAGAAATCTGAAAAAGCACGTCAAAAATCAATCGCACAAGAACTTGAATGGGTTCGTTCAAATCCGAAAGGCCGTCAAGCTAAGTCTAAAGCACGTATGGCACAGTTCTCTGAGCTACAGCAAAACGATTACCAAAAGCGTAACGAAACGAATGAACTATTCATTCCACCGGGTCCACGCTTAGGTGACCAAGTTATCGAAGTGAAAGGCCTGAAGAAGAGTTTTGGCGATCGCGTATTAATCGATGACCTAAACTTTGCAATGCCGAAAGGCGCTATCGTAGGTATTATCGGTGCCAATGGTGCGGGTAAATCGACACTATTCAAAATGCTAAGTGGTGAAGAAACGCCAGATAGCGGTGAGATCATTGTTGGTGAAACCGTTGAACTTGCAACGGTTGATCAGTTCCGTGGCGACATGGACGAGAGCAACACGGTTTTCCAAGAAATCTCTAACGGTCAAGACGTATTGAAAATTGGTAACTTTGAATTCCCAAGCCGTGCCTATGTTGGCCGCTTTAACTTCAAAGGTAACGACCAACAAAAATTCGTTAAAGACTTATCAGGTGGTGAGCGAAACCGTTTACACCTAGCTAAGCTATTAAAAGCAGGTGGTAACGTATTACTACTGGATGAGCCAACCAATGACCTAGACGTTGAAACACTACGTGCACTTGAGAACGCTATTTTAGAGTTCCCTGGCTGTGTAATGTGTATCTCGCATGACCGTTGGTTCCTTGACCGTATTGCTACACATATTCTTGATTACCGTGACGAAGGCCAAATTAACTTCTTCGATGGTAACTACACAGAATACGAAGAGTGGTTGAAGAAAACCTTAGGCGCAGAAGCGGCACAACCTAAGCGTATTAAATACAAAAAAATTGGCTAATTAGCTGATACTTAAAAAGCCCCAACTTAGGGGCTTTTTTGTTGCAGTAAGCTTTACTATCACTCACTCCATTATGATCTATACTTATTAATACCAATTCGCTTAATTATGTAGTCAATTTTGAGGCAAGGAAACCTCGTTGATAGCAAGGCAAAAATTTCGTTATTTAGTTATGCTCGGCAATTGCTCCTGCATTGCTCTACCTTCTGCATCCATGCAGTCGTAAATCAGAAGTTTTTAACGCAGTTAGCGACAGGTTTAATCCCTCAAAATGATTAAGTATTATTAAGGATTGGTATACGTTAATAAAGTTGGAGATACAGCTATGAATGAACGCAGAGAGTTTTCGCGGGTATTATTTTATTGCCCTGCGATACTTCGCATTGAAGGTAACGACTATCACTGTCAGTTACTTGATCTATCTTTGCAAGGTGCGCTTATTACTAAAAGTGATTCATTTTTAGTGCCTATTCATAGTAAAGCTGACTTAATCTTTACCCTGCCAGAGTCATCAATCGAGATTAAAATGCAAGTGGAGCTATGTCATGTTGAGCATCAACATGCAGGCCTTCGCTGTGAACATATCGATATTGATAGTATTACTCACTTAAAACGGTTGATTGAGCTAAATCTGGGTGATGAAGCATTATTACATCGCGAGTTAGGCCATTTAATTCACGCGCCAGAGTAAACTTTTATCGGTAGATTCGTTATGCTGTAGCAAATTCAGCTATTCAATGAGCTATGCAGTTAAATCCCCACTTACCCTTGGTGTATCACCCAAATTACTCGTTTAGTTTCGATCCTAACCATCGCTTTGTGATGAGTAAGTTTGCTTATTTATATGAGCATGTACAAAGCCTTGGATTAATAAATGATAACCTAACTCAACCACTGCTCGGCAGCCCTGAGCCTCTTGAATTAGTGCACTGCGAAAACTATATCCACGACCTTTGGCACAATCGATTAGATGAAAAAGCAATGCGCCGCATTGGCTTACCTTGGTCAAAAGAGCTAATGGCACGTACTTTTACCGCTCCTTTGGGCACCTTGCAAACGGCACGTTTAGCACTTAAACATGGTATTGCTTGCCACTTAGCTGGAGGCACTCACCATGCACATACTGATTTTGGTTCGGGCTATTGCATGGTAAACGACCTCGCGTTTACCAGTGAAACCCTGATAAAAAGTGGTGAAGTGACCAATGTACTTATTTTTGACTTAGATGTTCATCAAGGTGATGGTACCGCTGCGATGTTAGCGCATCAGCCTTATGCTTATACCTGCTCTATTCACTGTGAGAAGAATTTTCCGTTTCGCAAATCAGCCAGTGATTTAGACATAGGTTTAGCGCCGAATGTCGCTGATAGTGAATACTTAGGCGTAGTTGACGATACGCTGAGTTATTTATTAAACACCTTAAACCCAGACTTAGTGCTTTATGATGCAGGTGTTGATGTTTGGCAGCAAGATGGTTTAGGGAAACTCGATATAAGCTGGCAAGGGATTGAGCAACGCGACCATTTAGTTCTCAAGCGTTGCCTTGAGCACAATGTGCCTGTCGCAACAGTAATTGGAGGTGGTTATGATAAGGACCATCGCCGTTTAGCGGCTCGTCATGGCATTGTGGTAGAGCAAGCTGCCCGCTTTTAAAAACGATAAAGAAAAAAGGCCCGGAGGAGACTTCCGGGCCTTTGCTACTGTAACATTGGGATATGTTAGCAACTTTTTTCTAAGTTAAAACAAGTAGCTGTGGAGCTACTGAATGGTAATCTAAAGCCATCGCTATGCTCAAAACCGTGATGTTTACAATTGAAAAAGCAAACACTTGGCGCGCCCACCCGCTTACATCAATATTGCGACGATAGCCACGGAGCGCCATTAGCAACCACCAAAAACTCGTTGTACAGGCTACAGCCATAAAGGCTAAACCTGTATAACCACTAATGGTTAATAACATCACAACCAACGCATACACGGCGATATATAAAACAATGTGATGCTTTGCCTTCTCGATCCCCTGCGCTACAGGTAACACGGGAATTCTGGCCGCTTGGTAGTCGTTATAACGAAAGATTGCAATTGCATATGAATGAGGCATTTGCCATAGACTAAACATGACCAATAAAATCACAGCACCGGCATCAAACTGCCCAGTCACGGCACAATAACCCACAACAGGCGGTACTGCGCCAGATAAACTACCTACAAAGGTGCCATACACAGAACGACGTTTCATATATAAGCTGTACACACCTACGTAGATGACGTAACCAAAAGTAGCAAATAAGAGTGCCACTACGTTGGTATACACAGCTAATAAACCGAAACCAATAACACCAAGCACGATGCCATGTGCCATAGCCGCCTTTGCTGACATTTCGCCAGTCACTGTGACGCGTTTGCGAGTGCGCGCCATAGCAACATCAATATCACGATCAATTACGTTATTAATCGCGCATCCTGATGCCACTACTAAAGATAACCCTAGCAAGGTTGCGATCATTAACCATGGGTCAATGTCACCACGAGAGGCTAGCAAGAATCCCCCCGCGACAGAAATCAAATTACCCATGATAATGCCAGGTTTAGTGACATTTAAATAACGTCGAAACACTTCCTCGACTCCTCTAATTTTCAGCACAAACGCAATATTACGAAAGAAACTAGTTAGTAACAGACTGTAAGAACTGGAGACACAACCTCAGACTAACCAGCTCCTTTCGTAAATCTTTTTACCAATTACAAAGTAATTGTTATTAGTACATCATCATGGCGTTCGATTCGTAGATGATCCACACCGACAAACCAACCACCATCACGATGATTAAAGCACTAAAGATAAACGACATTGAACTTGCTTTGCCGTCTTCAGTTTTGAAGTTTAGGTGTAAGAAATATTTCAAATGCACCCAAATTTGCACAATTGCCATGCTCACGATGCACCATACGGTGGTCGTTTTAGAAAACGAACCACTCATTACAGCCCAAAATGGAATAGCCGTTAAAATCACTGACAATACGAAACCAATTAAATAGTCTTTAACGCTGCCATGTGATTGCTCATTATGTGCGTGTACTTCTAAGTTATTAATTACATGTGATTCACTGTGACTCATTACATTGCTCCCATTAAATAAACAACGGTAAATACACAGATCCACACCACATCTAAGAAGTGCCAGAATAAGCTTAAACAACTTAGGCGTGTCACTGTTTGTGGGTTTAAACCACGGCGAATAACTTCAATCATCATTACCGTCATCCAAATTAGACCCGCAGTAACGTGAAGACCGTGTAAGCCCACTAAAGAGAAAAACGATGTTAAAAAGGCACTTTGTTGTGGGCCATTACCGTGTGCAATTAGGTGATGGAATTCATACACTTCCATACCAATGAACACAGCGCCAAAAGCAAAGGTAACCAGCAACCAAGTTAACGTAGCCGCCTTTTTCTGCCCGTGAGCAGAGATCATCGCAAAGCCAAATGTGATACTACTAAGTAGTAGTGCTGCGGTTTCAACCGCCACAAAATCAAGTTCAAAAATGTCTTTACCCGACACACCGCCAGCAGTGTTCATGAACAATACTGCGTAGGTTGCAAAGAATGATGCAAACAGCAGACAGTCAGTCATAAGGTATAGCCAGAAGCCAAATACGGTGTTACCACCTGTATCGTGGTGATCATGGTCATGTGCATCGACATGACCGTGTGCGCCGTTTAAGGTGTCTAGTCCAGCAGGAATGGCACTCATGCATTCACCTCCTTCGTAGCGGCTGTATTGTGAGCCGTTTCTAGTTCAACAATTTCATCTGGTTGCACGTAGTAATCTACATCGCTGGTGTAACAACGCTTGATGAATACAACGATAGCACCCAGTAAACCAAAGGCTGCAAGCCACCAAATGTGCCAAATCATGGCAAAACAGAAGGTTGTTATACCTGCGCTCATTAACACACCTGCCGGTGTATTTTTTGGCATGTGAATTGGGCTATAAGACGCTTCTTGTTTGTAAGCTAGGCCTTTTTCTTTCATGTCTGTCCACGCATCGATGTCATCAATATGTGGGATTTTTGCAAAGTTGTAGTACTGCGGAGGAGAAGCAGATGCCCACTCAAGAGTATGACCATTCCACGGATCGCCCGTTGTATCATCAAGTTGCTCGCGGTTTTTGAAGCTCACTACAAGTTGTACAACTTGGAATAAGATACCGAACAGAATGATTACCGCACCGCCAGCTGCAATGTATAACCAGATATTCCAATCAGGGTTGTTAGTGTGGTTTAAGCGACGTGTCATACCTAAGAAACCAAGTACGTATAACGGCATGAATGCCACGAAGAAACCAATTAACCAACACCAGAAAGACTTTCTGCCCCAGCTTTCATCAAGCTTGAAGCCCATTGCTTTAGGGAACCAGTAAGCAAAACCTGCTAAGTAACCAAATACCGCACCACCAATAATAGTGTTATGGAAGTGAGCGATTAAGAATAAGCTGTTATGTAATACGTAGTCAGCACCTGGAATTGCAAGTAGAACACCCGTCATACCACCGATAGTGAACGTCACCATAAAACCCAAAGTCCAAAGGACAGGCACAGTAATACGTAAACGACCACGATACATAGTGAACAGCCAGTTAAACAACTTAACCCCGGTCGGTACTGCAATAACCATGGTCATAACACCAAAGAAGGCATTAACGTTAGCGCTTGAACCCATCGTAAAGAAGTGATGAAGCCAAACGATGAAACCTAAAATTGAAATTGCACCACTTGCGTAAACCATCGACTTATAACCAAACAGACGTTTACCCGCAAACGTAGAGATTACTTCTGAGAAAATACCAAACGCAGGTAAGATCAGAATGTAAACTTCAGGGTGACCCCATGCCCAGAATAAGTTGATGTACATCATCGCGTTACCGCCAGCCGCATTCGTAAAGAAGTGGAAGTCTAGGTAACGGTCAAGGGTAAGCATTGCCAGTACCGCTGTTAAAATAGGGAACGATGCTGCAACTAAGATATTTGCCCATGTACATGTCCATGTGAAAATTGGCATTTTCATCAATGTCATGCCTGGCGCACGCATCTTAAATACGGTTGCTAAGAAGTTTACCGCTGTTAATAAGGTACCCAAGCCGGATATCTGCAAGGCCCAAATATAGTAATCGACCCCGACACCTGGACTGAATGACAATTCAGACAACGGTGGATATGCAACCCAACCCGTTTTTGCAAACTCACCAAAGAATAATGAGATATTGATAAGAATTGCACCGCCAGCAGTTAACCAAAAGCTAAGGTTATTTAAGAATGGGAATGCAACATCACGAGCACCAATTTGCAGAGGTAAAATGATGTTCATTAAACCAATCATAAACGGCATCGCCATAAAGATGATCATGATCACCCCATGCGCCGTAAAGATTTGGTCATAATGCTCTGGTGGTAAGTAACCACTTGCACCGCCAGTAGCCATTGCTAATTGCAGTCGCATCATAATAGCATCCGCGAAACCACGGAAAAGCATGATAAGCGCAAGAATGATGTACATAACACCTAAACGCTTATGGTCAATTGAGGTGATCCAGTCGTGCCAAATCACGCCCCATTTTTTATATTTTGTTACTAAGCCTGCCACTAACAGACCTAAGACAGCAACGACCGCCATGGTAACCATGATAATTGGTTCATGGTACGGGATTGCGTCTAATGTTAATTTACCTAACAACGACATGATTATTCCTCGTCCTCGCTGTGCTTCTTGTGAGCAGAGTGCTCAGGCATAGCGTGTTGCATTGCAGCGTGTGAGCCATGCGCTTGCATATATTTCATTACGATTGAATGGAACATATCTTTATCTACGCTGGCATAGTATTTAACTGGGTCGTATTCACTTGGTTTTGCAAGCTCAACATAGCTTTGCTTAGTCAGTGCAGAGCCGGTGTTTTTCACTTTGTTAACCCATGCATCGAAATCAGCTTCAGTGGCTGTTGCAATGGCATCGAACTTCATACCAGTAAAACCTGCGCCGCTGTAGTTAGCAGAGAAACCTTTAAAAGTACCAGGCTCATCAGCGATTAGGTGAAGCTTTGTTTCCATGCCGGCCATTGAGTAAATTTGGCTACCAAGCTGTGGGATGAAAAACGAGTTCATGGTGCTTTCAGAGGTGATCTTGTACTGCACTGGCACATTGGCAGGAAAAACAAGTTCATTTACTGTTGCGATACCTTGCTCTGGATAAATGAATAACCATTTCCAGTTCAGAGAAACAACTTCAACAGTAAGGTGCTTACCTTTACCTTCAAGTGGTTTATATGGGTCAAGTTGTTGTGTTGACTGCCATGTGATCACACCTAAAATCGCAACGATAATGATAGGAATGGTCCAAACTACAGCTTCAATCTTGGTAGAGTGCGCCCACTTTGGAGCGTAAATTTCTTGATCTCGTCCATCACGGTATTTCCATGCAAAATAAATTGTCATGGCAATAACTGGAATTACGACAATCAGCATTAACACCGTAGCTACGATAATTAAATACTTCTCGTCGACACCAATTTGACCTTTTGGATCGAGTACCCCGCCTTTACAGCCAGACAAAGCCAGCACTAAAGACGCTAGAGCAATATTACAAAGGTTTCGAATTGACAAAGGAATATCCTACAACCTAAAAGTTAACACTTGTCGAAATAAGTACACGACGCTTTTCTGCAACAGATGCTACAGATATCCCCTGCTGATTAACGAGCACGACACATCGACACGCTAAAAAGTGAGGGATTTTAGGTTGGCTGACTGAAATTTGGGCGTAAAAAGCCCACTAGGTGCTTAGTAAAGACAACTTAGTAAACGACTAAAATGGCTGAACTTAAGCAACAAAGCTTATTTACAGACAACCACTTACACGAGGAGGAGCACGACAGCCATGAGCGCTGTGTACTACTAAAGACTTTATCGTTTCACGCGCAGCGAAGGCCGCTTTACGTAAAATGACACCTGCACGACGCGCAGGGAAGAAATGGAAAACCAACCAGCATAGACCAATTAGTAACTGGCAAGACACCACTGGGTAAGCTAAAAAGCTCAAGACATTAAGTAATGGTGTTTCGTATAAAGCACCTTCGCTTAATAAGCTTCTTAGCCCGTGAGCATCTTCTAATGTACCGTTGATTAGCATGGCTGAATTAATCAGCAACAAGGCTAAAACTGACATTAATTCTTTACCAGCAAAAAACGCACGCGCAGCCAATTGCAATCTAGCTAAACTAGACTGTTTGACACCTTGTGACTGATTAATTGCTCGCAAAACTCACGCCTTTTATCGCTTTTACTGCATTTCAGGTAAGTGGCTTACCCTATTTTTTAATGCGGTAACATGATCTTCATCAATAAAGTTTCAGTAATTACTGAAATTTCGATGTGGAGTATAACAAAGTCAACAGACGGTACAAGTAGAATTTAACAGCGCAAGGTTAAGTGTTGTTTATCAATTTGATAACAAAACGTAAAAAATCAGTCTTTTTTTAAGCTAAGTAATTAAAATTAATACTGTATTTTATATAGCGAAAAGCAATGAAGAAAAAGAAAATAGCATAAAAATAGCGATTTAAAGCATACTTAGTCAGTAGCAATCGAAGCTTTATTACTGAACAAGGATTAGCCAAACAAGTTAAAATATAATATTCTTACAAATATCAAAATAAAGAATAAAAGAGATAATTATGCGCCAATACGCACTCGCCACAGCCCTTTTGGCATTGAGTAATACAACAATTGCAAAAACGATTGAAGATACCGCTGTAGCTGGCTTAGATAAACCTGCGATTTACTACGCCGATATAGAACCCCACTTAAAAAGCGCAGCAAAACACCCCAGCGTCGTATTAAAACAAATCGGCACCTCTTTCCAAGGACAGGCACTTAATTCTCTTAAAATCGGCACAGGCCCAATCAAAGTGATGATGTGGAGCCAAATGCACGGCGATGAAAATACAGCAACTGCCGCACTGATGGATTTTTTAAGCTTTATAACCGCAGATGAAAACGCACAATGGCTACAAAGCTGGCAACAGAAAATAACCCTTCTCATAATCCCGATGGTGAACCCAGACGGCGCTGCTGTTCAAACCCGCCATAATGCTCAAGGCATTGATTTAAATCGTGATGCAAAATCCCTTCGCACAAAAGAAGGACAAATACTCATGGCTGCAGCAAATGAATTCAAACCTGACTTCGGCTTTAATTTACATGATCAGAATGCATATTACGGTGCAGGTAAAATGGGAAAACAAACCTCTATTTCAGTGCTAGCACCTGCCTATAATGAAGCAAGAGAAGTAAATAAAATTCGTGGTGAGACTATGCAGTTTATTGCTCATTTAGCCAAAACGGTTGAAACCATGATCCCAGGGCACTTGGGGAAGTACAACGACAGTTACTCTTACCGTAGTTTTGGTGATACTTTTTCAGAAAAAGGTATCCGAACTATATTAATTGAATCAGGTGCTTACCCAAACGACCCAAACCGACAAATAGCCCGTAAAGTTAACCGTGTTTTATATAAAAAGACCATTGATTCAATAACTTCGGGAGAGTGGCAAAGCGCTAAAATAGCCCAGTATCACGCCATTCCATTTAATGCTAAAGACAATTGGGTAGACTTACTAATAGACGATGTAACTGTAAAGAGTGAGCTAGGTGATTACCAGATAGATATTGCAGTCAATAACAAAGGACAGTCACCCACAATTAAAGAATTGGGTGATATAAGCAGTATCCGTCAAGGTTACACGAGTTTGGATGCAAGCAGCCTAAGCTTTAGAACCGGTAACAGTTTTGTTTTAAATGAGTCGTTGACGCTTACAGAAAGTAAATATAAAGCGCTTTTAAAACAAGGGTACAATTGCTTTTCTGGCGACATTAGTATGCTAGATAACGCTACAACATGGCCTGTATACGCGTGCAAAAGTGTATTCACATCAATACCTTCACTTCATGCACCTGCCGCCTTTTTCTTACAAGCAAACGGTAAAAATAAGTACGCTATTTTAGGGGCTGAGTTAATCAATTTAGAATAAACACGATTTGGAAAGACAGGCACTGTTAAAAGTGCCTGCTAAACCTTCAAAGACCTTAGATTATTTGATCTAAAATATTCGTTCCGCAGGCAACCTACCCTATTGGCTTAATACGCAAATAAAAACCAGGATAAAAGGTATAGCTATCTGCGAATGGAAAGTACAAGAGTGCAGCAATAATTTACAAAAATTAAAAGAGATTTATTTTAAAGCTTAGCTAGCAAGTAATAACTTACAGCTTGTTAGGTTACTTCGTCGCTTACGGGCAGTTTTACTGCAATAACGTTCAATAGCCCCAGCTCTACCTGCAGCTCCATGAAATAAATTTTCAAACTGAGTTGTTAGTGTTAACCATTTTTTCGGTTCGAAATTCAGCCTTTCAAGAATAGGAGGTAAATGATGCTCTATATATCCGGGCTTATCCGTACAAATACAACGCCCAGTTTGCTCGACCAGTAACAGGTATGACTTTAACTCAAAAGGTATTCCCTTTGATTTATACTCACTCATCCCACCAACAAAACGAGCTAGTAACTTAGGTTGTTTTGAATCCTTTACGCTTTGGCATCGCTTTTTAAAACTTGTATAGTTAGATTGTTCAGGCGATCTCGCGACCTTTGCACGAACAGGGTTTAAATCAACATAGGCCATGCATGCTAATAGAGCAGGTTCATCAAGGAGCGCCTGGCTTTTGAAACGCCCCTCCCAAAAGTGCCCCGTGCACTCGTCTTCTTTATTTGCACGTCTGGCAATATATTCATTTAGCATTCGCATGAACCAACTAATACTCGAAAGGCGCGCTCTGTATTCAGTAACCTCTTTATTTAAGAAGACTTGTTGGCCGTCACTTAACGGCTGACCATGAAGGAATTTTTGACCTAAAGGCGTT
>NZ_PNCP01000075.1:0-22162 GCF_005886115.1 Pseudoalteromonas sp. S4492 | reverse complement strand
GCACACATTACTCTCGCTAACTTTACTATCGCTAACTTTACTCTCGCTAACTTTACTCTCGCTAACTTTACTCTCGCTAACTTTCCCTCGCTAACTTAAAAACAAAAAAGCCCTTACAGCGAGCTGTAAGGGCTTTGTTATCACTATTTAAAAGTCTTATTTACGTTTACGGCGGCGGCCGATAAGCGCTAGTGGTGCAAGTAGTAGTGTTAAGAAACCAAAGCTACCGTTGCTAGATTTAGTTACTTTCTTCTCTTCTACTGGCTCAGCTTCGTTAGTTACGGCAACAGTGAACTGCTCTGATACAGAGTCTGTACCATCGCTTACTGTTACTTCAAATACTAACTCGTCATCGCTTGAGATAGCACCTGGCGTGAAGCCTAGAGTTGCAGTGTCAGCACCTGTAAGTGTTGCTGTTGTGCCGCTTAGTTGCGTCCAGGTGTAGCTTAGCGTGTCATCACTGTTACGGTCTGACGCTGTTGCCGTTAAAGTGCCTGAAGCAGATTCAGAAACAGACGCATCACCCGATACAGACACTAATGGAAGTGCGTTATCACATGCTAATGCATCACCTGCAATTACATTTGAGAAGATTGGTGATGTTACATTGCTAACAGTTACGTTATCAATCCACCAGCCGAACTCACGTACTGCACTATCTGATGACATACGGAAACGTAATTTTGCACGGTTACCGTTTAGTTCAGTACCGAAACGAATTGTTTCGTAGTTACCGTAAGCACCGCTGCCATCCACATTGTTACCTGTGAAAGTATCGCGATCTTGTAGTGCTTGCGCGTCGTTTTCGATTAACGGGCCATCGTAACCAACATCAAATGTACCGCCCATTTCAGTAACATCAACCCAGTTACCGCCGTTTACGCTGATCTCTACAACACCACCATCCCATTCGTTTTCGATTAGGTAGAAGTGCCAGAATGAAACTTCAAAGTCACCCGCAAAACCGATATCAAACTCTCTTGACTCAACTGCAACATCAGACTGGAAGTCATTGTTGTTTAGGTACATTGTTTGCTCGCCAAGACCAAAGCCAAAGCTGTTAAAGAAGTTGATATTACCGCCCGTTGCCATGCTTTGTGTGCCAACTGCTAAGTCGTCACCTGTCATTACGTTTTCTTTCCAATCACGTAATGATGCACCTGCTACTTCCATATCGTCAGCAGTTTGTGAGCTCACTGGTGCTTTATCTTCAAAGTCCATGTTCACAAGGTAAGATACTGTATCGCTTGTAGCTTCAACAATTTCATCATCTGCAGACAGCTCTGGGAATGACACTTCAATTTCAAGTGTATCAGCAGTGCCTGCATCATTTAGTGTAAACGTGATAGGCGCGCTTGTTTGCGAAGCATACGGATTTGTATCGTCGAATGTGATTAAACCATCATTTTCGAATGTTACATCGTGACCGCTAACAACTGTTAACTGTGCTTGTGTACCCGTTAGTACTTCACTACCGGTGTTCATGATGCTAACAGTTAATGTACCTGTTTCGCCTTTATCTAGCACGTTATCGTTTGAACAATAACCTAATTCAGCACCGTTGTAGTTTGCATTCATTGCCACATCTTTGAATGTGAAGCTAGCAAGTTTCATTTTGTCTGATTCAACAACGCCTGTTAAATCTTCACTGAAACGCTCTGGCGCTTTAGCACCTAAGCCCATACCACGCTTAGCGAATGCACCTAAGATTAGTTTGTAATCTTCAGGGTCAACTGCGTACGCTGCAGCTAAGATAGCATCACGTGCTTCAGTATATAGCGGAGCAACAGGAGTTAGCTTGTAACCAGCAACTAAGTAGTTAGCCATGCGGTTTTGCGCATCTTCAAAGCCGTGCTCGTTAATAAGTGCTACATAGCTTTCCCAAAGCATAGTTGCCCAAATTTCACCTGCTGCGTGTGGTGAAGCAACACTTGTTGGTGCAATACCTACATCAGCACCTGCATCTTCGGTAATATGACGGAAAGACAGCGGGTTTACTTCCATATTTGTTGAATATGGAACACGACGAATACCATAGTAGAAATCTTCTACGAAAGTACCGCTACCGTATGCTTTTTGGAACTTGTCGTTACCTGCGATGTTGATGTCATCAGCTTTAGCAATAAACATAAGAGAGTGGAAATCACCCCAACCTTCGCCCATCGCACGGCCTTGGAAGTTGATAAGACCTGATGAGTTACCCACTAAACGGTTACTGATATAGTGACCCCATTCGTGAGCAATAATACCGTTATCTAGCGTACCGTCTTTTAACGTTGCTTTATTGAACATGTTCACAGTTACAGTGTCGCCTGCAGCGATACCATCGTAAAGCGCATGACCGTCAGCATAGTTCAGACCCATGTTAGGAATGATCACTGCATCGTCTTCACCGCCCATTGGCGCTGGTTCATCTGTATCTGGGTTGTTGTTTACAACGATAGCACCAATTGCACCTGCTTCTTGAGCGTGTAGAACTTTTGCTGTGAAGTTACAAGAACCACGATCGACTAGCGCAATTTTGCCAGCCAGTTCTGCTGCATTTGTTGCAGGTTCACAACCGTCTGTTACGCTACCAGAATCAACGTTATTACCATCAACTAAACGAACAACTTCGCCTGCGATATCAGCAAATTGCATTTGACCAAAGCCAGATACTTTTGATGATTCAAGAAGACCAATCGTTGCGTCAGATGTAACAACCACACCGTAATCAACGCCAACTTTTGCGTCTTTTGAGTTGTATAGATACATTTGCATGCGAGGGCTTGCACCGTCAGCAGGCGTAGACATGTTTGCGTTGTTTAAACCACTATTATCTTGCGCTTGTGCTTCGATTGGGTCGCCTTCTACACCACCACGACCGTAGTTAGATACCTGCGCAACATTTGATGTTTCATCAAAACCATGGTCATAGAAGAAATCGTGTAAGAAGTTGTTCATATAGAACAAGTTTACGATTGCAGCTTTACGGTTATCGTAGCTGTTTGCTACTTGATCAACTTGGTAAGGATAATCGAATGTGAAATCTGATGTAGTTTCAGCAGTGAAGTCACCTTCTGTGTAACCTTGAGGTGCAATTACATCAGCATAAGCAAATACGTTGTTACCTGATGTTGTTGTTGCATCGTCTGCAAGCCACGGATCCATCGTGCTTAATTTTTTGTAGTAAGACAGGCTTACAAGTGGCGCATCTAGGATTTCAGTTTCATCAACTTGATCTGGGCCATCAGCTGGGATCACATCGCCGTGTGGACCTTCCCACGGGTAACCATCTTCGTCAGCCCATACACGGTAGTTAAAGTCTGCCGCGTGTGCTTTTAAGTCTTTCTTGAAATAAACTTTGCTATTTTGCGCGCCGATAACGTAGCTGAAGTAATCGCTTTCTAAGCTGTTTTTATCAGCAACTTCTACTTCAACATAGTATGCAGATTGCAGCTCGCCCGCTACTTCAAAGAACACTTTCTTAGCACGAGGCTGACCTAATACAACTTTGTCACCGTTTTGGTTAGACACAGTGTATTTAACATAGTCACCTTGTTCTGTTGACTTAGTTAGTGACACGTCGATATCAGCAAGTTCTTTAATTGCACGTTTAATGCTTTGCTCTGCACCTACAAATTCAGCAAGCGGTGCGAACGACTGCGTTGCATTTGAACTTGTGTTAGCAAAATAGCCAGAACCTGCGACTAGGTTATATTCTTTGTCCATGATCAGGTTGTATTCACGGTTGAATACTTCAATGTCATGTACTTTTTGCTTATATTTAGCAGTGATTGAACCAAGCTTTTGCTCAGATAAATCCGTTAATACTGCGTTTGAGACGCCTTTTTTAGCGGTGCTAACACCCGTTAAGGCATTTAAATAAAAATCTGCAGCATAGGCATTGCGTTGCTCAGGAAGCACCATCGCCATATCAGGTTTAGCTTGACCAACTGCATTCCATAAGAACGTAGCTTTACCTAACTGCTCATCGAAAATTGATTTGTGACCCGATACAGTTCTGCGCTCAGCTAATGCACGTTGCTGAGATACTTGAGGGTTGAATTGCACTTGAGAGCTAACGCTTGAGGCATTATAGAAGCGAGTTTGTTCACTAGCTTGCACTTGAGATGATGCCAAGATAGCCGTTACCATAGTAGCAACAGCTGTTACTTTGAATTGAGACATTCCTTACGTTCCCTATTGTTATATTTTTATTTTCGGTTAACAATCATAACCAAGTCCAATGTACCCAATACAGCAATTAAAAAATAGAATTAATTGTAAACAAAAGTAACAGACAAACAGGATTAAAATGAAGCAAATAATTAAAATACAAACACTTACACTAGTATTAGTACTAGTATCAGGCTGTCAAAAAAATGAAATAAGCGAGCAAGATACAGTACAACAGCCAACAACCAGTTCACAAAAAGAACAAATTTCAGTTAAAGATGTTAAAAAAGCAGTCGAAATCAACAAACAAAAATCGACGAATGCTTTTAGTAATAATGGTGAAAAAATTACCTTTGATGCACCTACTTTAACCAAAGGCACAGAAGTCTTTAATCACGCAATGCAAGAGCGCGGCATCGCCACTGGGGCAATTTACTTAACGCTAAAAGAAAACAGCTTACCAGTAGAGCTTAGCAGCCAATATACGCTGAAAAAAATGACCAACAAAAGCTATCGCTACCTTGCTGAAAAAGACACTGATTTATTAAAAGTACAAAACGCTTTTAAACAAAATGCCAACGTCGATGTTGTTGAAATTAAAGTTGATTATTCACCGATAAAAGAGGTGATGTAGATTGGGTAGAGCGCAGCGAAACCCAACGTGAAGGAGCTGTCAGCCGTCAGACGCGCGAAACAAGTTTCACGCCTACTAGTAGCAGCGGGTTTATCCCGCGTCTTCAGGTTCTGGGGGCTAGGCCCTAGGTTCTAGGACGCGATGTAAAATCGCTGCTACCTCGAAACTCGCATCTCGTTACTCGCACCTTTCCCCTTGAAACTCATAACTCGCTAACTTACTACTCCACCACAAAATCAAAATAGGTGGTGGGGTATGCTTGCGGTTGGTAGGTAAAATGCCACCATTCCATTGAATAAGGGGCGAAACCGGCCTCTGTCATCAGGGTCTTCAGTTTATATCGATTGGCTTTTTGCTCAGCACTTATGCGCGGGTCGTCGGTGTTCGAAAGAGTGTCGAACATATCAAACGGTGAGCCCATGTCGAGCTCTTTGCCTTTTGCATCAACTAAGGTTAAATCAATCGTTGAGCCACGGCTGTGACCCGACTTGGCGGCGATGTAATCACCAAGCAGCTTGTCTTTGCCTAAGTTTGGATAAAACTCAGCTTTTGTGCGGGTATCTTCTAAATCGTTAACCCAACGCACAAAGTGATCAACGGCGCGCTGCGGGCGATAACAATCAAATATTTTTAAGCTCAGGCCTTGGGTTTGCGCTGCTATTTGCACATTTTGAAGCGCAGTGGCAGCACTGTTGTGCAATAAACATTTAGGTGCGTTGTAACCATCAACAGGTTTGCCAACAAAGTTATGATGACCAAAATAACGGATATCTAACACGGCATTCGATAGTAAAGCACCTACATCAACAAATTCGCTACGTTTATCATCGCTTGGGGTGGCACAAGCAGCGCTTGCACTCATAAGCGCAATACCGAGTAAAGAAGTGGATTTAGTTAAACGAGCCAACAATGTGAATGCCATTTTGATTTTCCATAAATAACTTAATAGCATCCACTATTGCACATTAAATAACTTATTCCAAGATTGAAGGCTCAGAAACGGGTGTAAGGTCTTGGCTATATGTTGCATCGACAACCGAGCGGTTACGACCTGTTTTTTTAGCTTGATATAAAGCTTGGTCAGCAAGCTTAAATACTTCATCAATGCTTAATTGCTCAATTGGCCAGCCCGAAATACCAATTGATACATTAATGCAGCCAACCGGGTCAATGTAGCTTTCTGACACCCGCATACGCAAACGCTCAGCCAGCTGATACGCACGTTTTGCTTCCACTCTTGGCATAATCACAATGAATTCTTCACCACCTGTACGAGCAACCACATCACTATCACGAGTAACATCTAACAAAATTTTAGCTAACGACTGTAGAACCACATCACCAATGTCATGACCGAACTCGTCGTTAACCCGTTTAAAGTGATCGATGTCGATAGCCAATACAGCAAAAGGGCAACGTTGAGCTATCAAATGGCTAATTTGCATATCGAGGCTACGGCGATTATGCAGGCAAGTGAGGGGATCAGTTTGCGCTTCTTGGCGCAATAGCCCTATTTTACTTTGTAATAACCCTACCCCTTTTAACATGGCTTTTCTGAGTTCATTACTTTCAAAGTACCATGAGCGAATTTGTGTCAGCTCAAGTGACGTTGAAGGGCGATCTAAAGTATTTGCAGTTTCGGCTAACTGCCTTAAAGGCTGAGCAATTAAACGTGCTAACACCCAAATCAATATAAATGTGAGTACACCTATTGGGGCGGTTTTTACAAACACTTGCCACATTAAATTATCAAGCGGTGCAAGCGTGCTTTCTAGAGGGCGCTGAGTGACGACTCCCCATGGAGCAACTGTCATAGGAGCGTAGCCTGCAAGCATCTCAACGCCTTTGCTATTGGTAACAAGCTGGGTGCCGGCGTTTCCTTTTAGTACTTCTTCAATTACTTGGTTATCAAACACTTGCTCACCAATACGGCTTTTATCTGGGTGATAGAGTAAGCGATGGTTTTCATCAACCACATACAGATAAGAGCCATCTTGATAATAATGAACTTGCAGCAATTCATTTAAAATACTGGCACGTTTTAAGTACAAAGTGCCGCCAATATAACCAATGAAGTTACTTTGTTTATCGAATAAAGGCTGCGACATAAAAATCAGTAAATTGCCTGCCATCGAAATGTACGGCTCGCTGATCATTGGAGTACGATACGACAAAGCCGCTTTAGTGCCAAAGCTATCTACTTTACGGTTTTGTAGTTTCAATGACTTTGGTGATACCCCTAAAATATCGCCTTGTGCATTAACAATAATGGTCGAATTAAAACTATTGGTTTGTAGCCTTAGTCGGTCAGCCTCAGAATTAATTAAGCCTTGATTATTAAAATCGTCTTCAAGTATTTTTCCAACATAAGCAAGCTGTTGCTGAGCAGTTAGTAAAAAGTTATCGGTCGCCGACACCAACTTAGCGGCGTATGCTTTATGGTTATTTAGGGTTTTATCTATTAGTTGTTGCTTCTGAACTTGATAGCTCGAGTAATAACTATTTAGAAAGGTAATAAGCGTTGTAGAAAACGCTAACACTAAAATTAAGCGGCGTAGGTTTAAACCATGGCTAAGACTATTAAGCACGATATTTCTCACATACAGGCCCAAAGTCCATATCGGGTACATCTAATACCTTTATACTAGCAAGATGTTCTGTGTACCTCTATAGAACTTTTGTCATAATTTGATTTAGCGCAAACAAATGAGTGCAATTACTCTAATTAATTAAAGTAACTCGGTTTAATAACTTCAGCTACCAAGCGCTCGTTGAATATGAACGGCATCAAAGCCACCTACCAACAACCTTCGCGGTTTAACATATTGAATTTAATGAACTATAAACTTAAGACAGTTAAAAGAACGGCTAATACGTACGATTTATATTGTTCAAAAAGCAGCTTGCTTTGATGTAATAATTTATTACACTATAAAAACAAAATAACAATAAAGTTTTCCTATGCGTCACCACTGTGCTGAAATCATCAATAAACTCCCTTCACATCGCCTCATGGCGTTAGATGTAATGCGGGGCTTGACTATTACCGCCATGATATTAGTGAATAACCCGGGTAGCTGGGGAGCGATGTATTGGCCTTTGAAACATGCACAGTGGCATGGTTGGACACCAACCGACTTAATTTTTCCGTTTTTTATTTTTATTGTCGGCATGTCTATCACGCTTTCAGTAAATAGCTTGCGTGCTAAAGGGGTCAGTGATCAACACATACTAAAAGCAGGGGTTATTCGTACCATTAAACTCATTGCCCTCGGTTGGTTTTTAGCCTTGTTTTATTACAACTTTCGAGACCCTTCTTTTAGCTGGGTTGATGACAAATTATTGCAGCTGCGTGTGTTGGGCGTGCTGCAACGTATCGGTTTGGTCTATTTAGTTGCTCTGTGTTGTTATCTCTATTTATCGCCTAAGAAAATAGCCATTACTTGCATCGCTCTTTTATTTTTTTATGGTGCCGCCATGCTTTATATCCCGTATACCTTGCCAAACGGCAAGGTAGTCAGTGGCTTCTGGCTACATGGCAATAATTTAAGTGCCTTCATAGATAATGCCGTACTTGGTAGTCATCACCTGTATTATGCCAATGCTAAGCCGCTGCCATTTGACCCTGAAGGGCTGTTCTCAACACTGCCTGCCATTGCAAGTGCGCTTAGCGGCATGTTGGCTGCGGTTTATTTAACTAAGCAACCCGACCTTAAAAAGCAAGCCCGTACACTTATCTTAGTGGGCGCATTAGCCGTTATTGCTAGCTATGCGATTGCACCAATAACACCTATCAATAAAGCGTTATGGACGCCGAGCTATGTGTTACTCAGCTCAGGGCTTGCAGCGATCTTCTATGCACTGTGCAGTGCTATTTTAGATATTTATAAGCTGCGTAGTTGGGGCGCTCCATTTATTGTATTTGGTGCAAATGCGATATTATTTTTTATGTTTGCAGGCGTGTTTGCACGGCTATTAATTATGATACCGCTCGGCGATAGCAGTTTAAAAGGCAGTATTTATGGCTTAATACAATTAGTGATCAGCAATGATCACCTCGCTTCTTTTAGCTTTTCACTGCTGTTTTTAGTGGTGTCTTATGGTGTCATGTACAGCTGCTACCGCAAAGGCATTTTTTGGAAAGTGTAGGCTTTAAAATTGATGAGCCAGTCAATCACTGGCTCATCAAATTAGCAATTACGCCCTGTTATATTGCATGGCTTTGTTTATCGAGCAGATACAAAATAGACTGATAACTAATGCCACTGTGTTCAGTTAAACCAATTTCGCAACTACGGCTATTAGACACACCCCGACTACAGTTTTTTGGCACTTGTTGTTTAAGAGTTTTTAACGCGTTGCCATTGAGCTCTGGTAAGTTAAAGCCCTTATCACCGGCAAAACCACAGCACTCAATATCAGCTGGAATATTCACCTCATTACTACATGCCTTGGCAAGTGAGACTAGGCTTTGCTCTTTACCTAATCGCTTAGAACTACAAGTAACATGGAGCATCACCGGCTCATTTACGGGCGTGACTTGCAAATTAGGCAGTAAATGCTGGGCAGCAAAATCAGCACTTTCATAAATTGTGAGTGCCGTATTTTGCGCGGCATTAAGAGTAGTAAGTGCACAAGGGCTGGCATCAAAAACAATGGGGTATTGGCCATTATTTGAAAGTGCCTCGAGCTCAGTAAGTAACTGCTCACTTTTGTTTTTAGACTCTTTATTAAAGCCTTTGCTAGCAAATGGCATACCGCAACAAAGTGAATCTGCTTGTTTCGGAAGTAGCACTTCATAGCCTGCTTTGGCAGCGAGTGAATAAATAACATCTAGTAGTGGGCGTTTATCATCGGCAAGTTTATCAGCCGCAAAAATCCGGCTTGCGCAGCTTGGCATATACACCAACTTTTTCGCTTGTTGGGGTTGTTGAAGCTTTCTATTAATTGGTTGCTCAGCTCTTGGCCATGCCGAGTAATACAGCGGTGTACCAAGTAACTTATTAGCAGGTTTACTCAGGCTTCTTAGGTTACTGCTGCCGATTGCTTTTTCGAGCACCTGCATCACGGTTAAACCAAATCGTGCACCCGTTGCAACAACCGCAAAATGCTTGCTGGCAAAGCGTGATAATGACCGTGCAACTTTGCTTGATAAGGCTTGCTCTGCTCTGAGCGATTTTATAAATTCGCCCGTGTTTATTCCCACCGGGCATTTAAGACCGCAAAGACCCGTTGCCGCGCACGTATCAATACCTAGGTATTTAAAGTCGGCCTCGATAACACTGAGCTTTTGATTTAACTTCTGTTTGCTTGCTACATCTTCGGTTGTTAGTAATTGATTGTGTAGCTCTGTGCGGTGTCGCCATAAAGTAATACGCTGCCTCGGTGTTAAGCTAAGTCCTTTTGATGGGCAAACAACTTCGCAAAAGCCACATTCAATACAGGTATCGATAATATCATCACTTTTTGGCATGACTTTTAAATGCTGAGTGTGGGCATTTTTGTCGTGATTAATAATAACCCCAGGGTTAAGAATATTTTGTTTATCAAATAGTGCTTTAAGCGCAACCATCACCGCGAAGCCGTCGTCTCCCCATTCGGTGGCAACAAACGGCGCCATGTTACGCCCTGTACCATGCTCAGCTTTTAATGACCCTTTTAGTTCAACCGCCACTAAGTTCGCCACATCAGCCATAAATTGCTCGTATCGGCTTACTTGTTCAGGTGTATCAAAAGCTTGGGTGAATACAAAATGCAGATTTCCGGCAAGCGCATGCCCAAAAATAATGGCTTCATCATAACCATATTTAATAAATAATTGATGCAGCGCATTAACGCCCTCAGCTAATTTATCAAGAGCAAAGGCAACATCTTCAATAATTACAGTGGTGCCAGTTTCGCGCACTGCGCCAACCGCAGGAAACGTGCCTTTACGGATATTCCAAAGTGCCGCATTACGGGCGCTGTCTGCTGAAAACTCAATCGCTGCCAGTTGACTTTGCTTAAACTCAGCAAGAAGTTGCTCGGTGACCTTTGTGAGCGCATCAAGAGCCTGTGCATTTTCAGCTCTTAACTCAATTAGCAGTGCCGCTGATTGCTCAGGGTAGCTGGCCACTTCTTTTGGCATTATGGCATGCTCAGACACCGACATCAGAGCACGTTTATCTAGCAGCTCAACGGCCGCAACATCAAGTTCACTCAGCCTTTGTACCAGCTCACACACCTTGCTGATATCGTCAAAAATAAAGAAACCTGTGTGTTTGTACTGATGCTCAACCACGGTGTGGTAGGTGATATCAGCGATAAAAGCTAACGTACCTTCAGAGCCGATAATTAAGTGCTTAATGATTTCGATTGGATCAGAAAAATCCAGCAGCGCATTTAAACCATAACCCGTGGTATTTTTTAAACGGTATTTATGGGCGATGCGCTCACTCAAATCGGGGTTTTGCTTTACGCTCTCAACAAGGCTCATTAGCTCATCAACCCAAGGGCTATGGCTTTGCAAAAAGTCATTACAGCTTTGGCTATCAGCCGTATTAAGCACTGTGCCATCGGCAAAAATGAGGGTCATATCTTTTACTGTGTGGTAGCTGTTTTGCGCCACCCCGCAACACATGCCTGATGAATTATTTGCCGCCATCCCCGCTATTTTACAGCTATTAATTGAAGCGGGATCAGGGCCAATTTTTTTACCAAACGGAGCTAATACTTGATTTACTCGAGCACCGATGATTGCCGGTTGTAACCGTATTGCCTCGGCGTCATCAAGGATTTCAAACTTGCTCCAACTATCGCAAAGTAAAACCAATACAGAGTCGGTAATTGCTTGCCCAGATAAACTCGTTCCGGCGGCGCGAAATGTGATGGGTACCTGTTGCTCGTTGGCAGCAATGATCACTTGTCGTGCTTGATTTTGATTGCTCACAAATACAATTAACTCAGGGATTAATCGATAAAAGCTGGCGTCTGTCCCGTACGCATAACGGCGCGAGTAATCTTCTATTAATGCAGACTCTGGTAAAAAAGGTTTAATTTGCTGTTTAAATGCGTGCAATCGAGTTAAAGCCATCTCGCCCCCAGGCTTGTCATATTTACGCTGATGATTATGGAATATATTATTACTTTAAATTGTACTAAAAAGCGACCCATTAAATTGATAAATTATCAACTCGCCACGCTTTTTATCAGTATAAAGGTTTGGTTATTTAAGCCTATTAGCCCTATTTGGTGATCTAACTTAGCTTTTTGCAGTCGGACTCAAAAACCGTTAGGGTAGCAAAAAAATACTGTATTTATATTTAAAAACCCATTAAAATCAAGAATAATTTATTCTAAAAACTAAATAAGCGTTTTGCTTTGGAGCTTGCTGTGTTAAATAAGTTTGCACTATCGTCACTGGTTATCGGATTAGGATGTTTCATGCCATTACAATCATCATTTGCTGAGTCTGCATTAACTTTAAAACAACAGTTAGGGCAAAAGCTCATGCTTGACCTACGTTATTACTGTGAGCAAGACCCGGGTGAGCAAAAATGCCGTACACCGGTGACAGAGCTGCCGGCTGATTTAGCAAATATCATCACTAAACATAACATTGGTGGGGTGATTTTATTTGCAGAAAATATCGATACCGTGCCGCAAGTGATCAAACTTAATAATGACTTACAAAAAGCCGCTGCTAAGTCAGAGTTAGGCTTACCGCTGTTTATTTCGATAGACCAAGAAGGTGGCCGAGTTGCCCGTATTCCTCGTGATGTAGGTACGTCGTTTACCGGTAACATGTCGATTGGTGCGACCTATAAAGAACATGGTACCCACTTCGCGACTGAGTCTGCCCGCATTATTGCCGACGAGCTATTGGCACTGGGGGTTAATGTTAACTATGCACCCACGGTTGATGTAAACATGAACCCAGATAACCCAGTTATTAACGTGCGCTCTTACGGTGAAGATCCGCAATTGGTTGCAAAACTAGGTGGTGCCCAAGTGGCAGGGTTTGAAAACAACGGCGTTATTTCATCGTTAAAGCACTTTCCGGGGCATGGCGATACTAATGTAGATAGCCACACAGGCCTGCCAAAAGTAATGCATGATAAAGAAACTATTTGGCAGCAAGATCTCCCCCCTTTTAAAGAAATTATTAAAAACCAACAACCGGGTATGATCATGACTGCGCATATCCAATACCCAGCCCTCGACGACAGCACGTTTGTCAGTAAAGAAGGCAAAACCATGATCAAACCTGCAACGATGTCGCGCAAAATCATCACCGACTTATTACGGGACGAACTTGGTTATCAAGGTGTGGTGATCACAGATGCTCTCGATATGGCGGGGATCAGCCACTTTTTTGAACCAATTGAAGCGGTAATAAATACCTTTGCAGCGGGTGTTGATATTGCCCTGATGCCAATCGAAATCAGAAGCCCTAAAGACTTAGCTGTGCTTGAAGCCCTGATTGAGCGATTAGAGCAAGAAGTACATCGCGGCACGTTAAATGCCAACGAAATGAGTGCTTCTGCAACACGTATTTTAAAACTTAAAGAAAAGTTTAAACTTACCTCTTTACTTGATGACGAAGCAGCCATCAAAAAAGCGCAACTTTTACTGGGTGATCAAAGCCATCGAAAAGTAGAAGCCGAATTAGCATTAGCTGCTATCACCGAGGTGAAAAACGAGAAAAACACCCTACCGCTTAACATTAAATCGGGCAGCAAAGTGCATATTATTATGCCAGACACCCGCAAATGCTATGCTCTGCAGCAGGCGTTAATTGATAACACCGATAAGCTAATCAGCTTTAGCTGTACGAGTTTGCAAGGTTATGAGCCGCTTGCAACATTAAAAGAAATTAACGAAGCCGACATAATCATTGCCGCTAATGCGTCTCCAAAACAAAGTGCTGTTGAAGTTGGCGGGATGGATGATTTAGCTGATAACCCTGAGTTTGCAATTGCTAAAGCCGACCAATCTGCGGCATTAGAATCATTGCTAAAACAAGCAAAATTAGCCCATAAAAAGACCGTTTTTGTAAGCTTACGTGCCCCTTACGATATTGCCCAATTCGGAAAATTTGGCGATGCTGTACTTGCCACCTATGCTTACAATATAGATGTAGATACAGATGAAAAGATTGCTGGCCCTGCATTTACAGCGCTAGCAAACGTTTTACTAGGGAAAGCCCCTGCTAAAGGGCAGCTGCCCGTTACTATTAATGACCTGAACTGAGTGTTATTGTAGCAACAATGGGCAAGTGTTAATTTCAAGGAGAGTCACATGCAAAAAAATGCATCTTTAACCACCCCAGCGGCTATTCGTAAAATGGTACGCGAGGGTGACTACACTGGCAATACATCGGGCTTTGCACCGGGCTTTGTGCAAGCTAATTTAGTGATTTTACCTAAACAATACGCGTTTGATTTTTTGCAATTTAGCCAAGCAAACCCGAAAGCTTGCCCAATCATTGCAACTAGCCGCATACCGGGCGTTACCGATATGCCAACGGTTGGTGAAGACATTGATATTCGTAGCGACTTACCTCGTTACCGCATCTTTAAACATGGCCAAATGGTTGAAGAAGTGACCGATATTTCGAGTCACTGGCGCGACGATTTAGTCACCTTTTTAATTGGTTGCTCGTTCTCATTTGAAGAAGCGCTGATTGCCGCGGGTCTTGAGATCAGAAATATCAGCGAGCAAAAAAATGTGCCTATGTATGTGACCAATATGGCTTGTCAGAGTGCGGGGATTTTCCACGCCAATATGGTTGTGAGTATGCGCCCAATGAAACCTGCCGATGCCATTCGTGCCATCCAAATTTGCAGCCGTTTTCCAAGTGTACATGGTGCACCAGTGCATTTTGGCGACCCTGCAGCAATTGGCATTAAAGATATCAACAAACCTGAGTTTGGTGATGCGGTAACCATTAAAGAAGGCGAAGTGCCCGTATTTTGGGCCTGTGGTGTTACTCCACAAGTTGCGATTGCTAACGCGGCTCCTGATTTTTGTATCACGCATAGCCCAGGGCACATGCTGATCACCGATATTCCAAATAGTAAAATGGCAGCGTTATAAATGACGATGAAACTAAACTGCGACCTTGGCGAAAGCTTTGGTATGTGGAAAATGGGCTTAGACGAGCAAGTTATGCCACATATTGATATGGCAAATATTGCTTGTGGCTTTCATGCTGGCGATGCCGATGTGATGGCAAACACCCTAGCCCTCGCCAAGCAGCATAAAGTAATGGTTGGCGCGCACCCTAGTTACCCAGATAAGCAAGGCTTTGGTCGCCGCTCAATGGCTATGAGCGAAAAAGAGCTGACCAATTGCCTGCATTATCAAATTGCTGCAATTGATGGTATGGCTGCAGTACATGGTTTAACGCTCGAATACGTTAAGCCACATGGTGCATTGTATAACGACATGATGAGTGACGAGCAAACGCTGAATATCGTTATGCGTGCAGTGGCAAGTTATGCAAAGCCATTAAAATTAATGATTTTAGCGACCAACCAAGCTGCCAAACACAAAGTACAAGCAAACGATCTTCAACTAGAACTCATTTTAGAAGCATTTGCCGACCGTCAATACACAGACGAAGGTAAGCTTGTTGCACGTTCTTTAGCGGGCAGCGTACACGACAAAGCGGCACTAATGGCGCAAGTTAAACAGTTAGTTGCACATGGCACAGTCACTACACGAAGTGGTGAGCAGCTGGCACTTAATGCCGATAGCCTGTGTGTACATGGCGATAATGAAGCGGGTATTGCGCTCATTCAAGAGATCAAAGCACTATGTCAGCAAGCCTAAGCGACGCTGCGCTCAGCCAACAAATTGAAACCATGATGGTTGAACAAAACCCGCGTGGAATGCAGCATTTATACGCAAAACAACTTACGGGTACATATTTACGCGCAGCAAAACACCTTCATCAAGCACAAGGTACTGTGTTGATAGGTACGGGCTTTGCGGTTAACAATACTTTCGAAACCGACGGCCCTGTTGGTGCAATTGCACTTTACAAGGTACTCGAAAAGCTTGATAAACAGCCCATTTTGGTTACTGGCAACCCCCTTTACAGTGCCTTGAAAAATGATTTTAACTGTTTTGAGCTGCCAATTAATAGCATTGATAATGCGCACACTTTTAGCATTAAAGCCCTTGAGCAGCTAAAACCTGATTGTGTTTTATCAATAGAACGCCCGGGGCTTAACGAGCATCAGCGTTATTATAATATGCGCGGTATTGATATTTCGGAGCATTGCGGCTGCTTTGATTTTTTTGTAACAGAAGCACCTTGCCCCACCATAGCGATTGGTGATGGCGGTAACGAAATAGGCATGGGTAACCTTGCACAGCATATGCAAGCGCTAAACATCACTCCTTGTTTAACTCCTTGCGATGAGCTGTTACTCGCCGATGTATCTAACTGGGCAGCATACGGACTTATTGCCTTTTTAAGTCGCTGGCATAACACCGATTTGCTGGCTGATATTGAGCCACTCAATATTTTGCATTACCTAAGTGAGCGCGGTAGTGTCGATGGCGTCACCCATAAAAATGAGCTCACCGAAGACGGCCTGCATGCAATGCATGGTCAACAATTAATAACTCGGCTTCGCCAACTTGGCGGCTTTACGACAGAGAATGAGGTTTAACAATGGGCACGGTATACCTAAACGGTGAATACCTTGGCGCTGATGAAGCAAAGATTTCACCAATGGATCGCGGCTTCTTATTTGGCGATGGCATCTACGAAGTGATCCCATCATACCAAGGCAAAATGCTTGGCTTTGGCGCACATATTGAACGTATGAATAACGGTTTAAACGAGCTTGAAATTAAGCTCGATTACAGTGCCGATACGTGGCGTAAAATCTGTAATGATTTATGCGAGAAAAACCAAGGTGATAACCTAGGGATATATTTACACGTGAGCCGCGGTGCTGATACTAAACGTGCCCACGGTTACCCAACTAATATTACCCCGACCGTATTTGCGTTTGCGTTTGAAATTCCAGCAGAGCCAAAAAGCGACATAGATAGCGCAACAACTTACACCGTATCGCTTGAACAAGACCGTCGCTGGCAACGTTGCCATATTAAATCAACGGCACTGCTTGGCAACGTTATCCATTACCAGCACGGTGCAGCAGCGGGTAACAAAGAAACCATTTTATTTAACCGCTTAGGAGAAATTACCGAAGCCAGTTCAAGTAATGTGTTTATTGTAAAAGAGGGTGTGATCAGCACGCCTCCACTTGATAACCAAATTTTACCGGGGATCACCCGCTGGTTAATCCTCAATATTCTTCACAGTTACAGTGACTTTAACGTGCAAGAACGCATTATTAGTAAAGAAGAATTACTTGATGCCGACGAAGTATGGATCACCAGCGCCACTAAAGAAGTTGGGCCAGTTGTAAAAGTAAATGGCAAGTTAGTTGGCGATGGCAAACCTGGTGCAGTTTGGCAACAAGTGCAAAGCTTGTTTACCAAGCATAAGTTTGATTACTAATTTAATTGCAGTTTAAAACAAACGCCTACTTAAAGTAGGCGTTTGTTTTTCGCTGTTATTTAGTGCTTATTTTATCAAATGGCCAAGCCTGTAATAGGCCATCACTGGTTTCTGAATATAGCTGCTTACCATCGTACGCCACACTCAGAACCGACGTTCGCTGGCGCTGTTGTTTAGCTTCGTATTCTGCGATTAATTCACCATCTGCAACACGGTATAAACGCATCTTCATTTTTGGTGAGCCCGTTAATAGCCATTTATCTTGATTAACAAATTGCGATGCGGTGAACTCAATAAAGTTAGAGTATGAGGCCAGCTCAGCAAGTTCTTTTTTATTGGCTAAATCAAAGAATACACGATCATCAACCGAGTCAATTGCGAAGCCCAAGCTTGCTGTTTTATTTAAAGTAACGTGATTCACTCTGGTCGCTAAACGCTCTTCAAAACGAGTGCTGCCATCGCTCGTTGACCAAAGCTTTACGTACTTGTCGCTCGAACCAGTAAACGCCCACTGACCATCAGCCGATAACGCCACGCTATTAATATCTAAACGATGAATATCAAAACGCTTAGTATCGCCTGTGCGGGTATTTATTACCTCAGCCTTGCCGCTACGATAAGCAATAACCAACGTATCGCCTACGGCTGAAATAGCGATGTCTCTAGCGATTTCTTGCCCGGTAAGCCAAGTACCAATACTACGCCCAGTGCGAGTATCGTATAACGTCACCGATAATCGATTTGAAATGAAAAAACGAGATTTGTTAGCGCTAAAGCCTGCAAGCTCAACATGTTCAGCGCCCTGCCCTGTTATACAATCGTATAGACGCGCTTTTAACTGATTATCCCAAACGCACACCTCAGATTGGGTTGCCACTAACGCGTGACTCGCATCTTCGGTTAGCGCCGTAGCACTTAGTAGCTCATTGCCATGGGCAAATTCACTACTAGCAGGCGCAGTAAACACCTCACCTCCACCACAGCCCACAAGGCTTAGTGCAAATACACAGCACAGAGGTTTAAACAGTTTCGACGTCATGATCATTCTCAATTTTTATAATTATTTTTGTATTGGAGCAGTGTAATGAAAATAAGCGGAAGTTGGTAGAGAATCTAGTTGTCAGCTTTCAGCCGTCGGCCATCAGGTTGAGATGCGAGGTGCGAGATGCGAGGTGCGAGATGCGAGGTGCGAGGAGAGAAGTAGGAGGTGCTTTAGCGCCGAATTTGCAAAAGGTGCGTACGAGTTAAAAAACTAGACGTGAAATTTATTTCGCGTGAAGCGCTGGCAGTTGCGCTATGCAGCGGCGCGCCATGCGAGCATGGCGCCTACTCAAAACGATTATTGGTCTGTTCTGCTCACGATTTCGTAGCCTTCAGCTTCATAATCATTGATGCATTTTTGAAATTTATTTTGAAGTTTTATTTCATCAAAAAAGCCTAGTGAGTATGCATCACACTTTACTTTCATATGTTCACTGTTTTCCAAAACCGCATTTAGTTTGAGCTCAGCAAAACCAAATTTATAGGCTAATTCTGTGAACTGTGAATACAGAACCAAAAGCAGTACAGCAAGAAGGGTAAGCGTTAGCGTATTTTTCATTTTTATTTCCTTTAAAAGTGTTGGTAAAAAGACTGGAGCAATTATCGAACCAACAATATAACCTCATATAAATCAATACAATAAAGTATTCACGCAAAAGCATAGTTGATATTTCCACCAATAAATAGTGAAAAAGACAACTATTTCCTAAAATAAATACAACTTTGGAGTGATGAGTGTTTTTTAGGTGCGAGGGCCGAGATGCGAAGTACGAGAAACGAGATGCGAAATGCGAGGGACGAGATGCGAAGTATGAGATTCGAGGTGCGAAATGCGAGGTAGGGGGTGCTTTAGCACCGAAAAACAGCTGCCTCATCACAGCTTAAGATTACCCCACAATTTTTGTAGGCGTGAAATTTATTTCGCGCGAAGAGCCGGTAGTTATGCGATGTTACTGGCATGCCATGTAAGCGTAGCGCAAAGTAAAGTTAAGAGTTACGCGGCATAAAGCTACATAAGCTAGACCCTGTTTCCTAGAGCCTAGCGCCTGTTAACTTTACTCTTTCTAACTTTCCCCTTGCTAACTTTCTTTACCCATGCGTAAAACAAAACACATTAAGTTTGTTACCGTCTAAGTCTCTAAAGTATCCCGCATAAAAGCCGGGCATTTCACGTGGACCGGGGGCGCCTTCGTCTGTGCCACCTAATTCTATGGCTTTTTTATAAAAGGCGTCTACTTGAGCTGGGGTTTCGACTGCCAGAGCAATCATGGTGCCGTTACCTACAGTGGCTTTTTCATCGTTATAAGGTTTGGTAACCGCAAAACCGGGCTTATCTTGGCCTGTGCTCCATGCGACAAAGCGGTCAGTTTCTAAAAAGCGCTCGGCGTTTAGAGTAGCGAACAATTCATCGTAATACTTTACTGCTTTAGCTAGGTTGTTAGTGCCTAACATGATGTAACCTATCATTGTGTGCTCCTTACGTTTAAAAGTGTCTGTACTCAACATAAAAGGGAAATGACCATCTGTCTATTGATTTCTCCATTCATCGCAATGGACTATATTTCTGATGGTTGTTACTTTATAACAGGTCAACACGCCCTAATTTCTGCTCACTAACAAGGAAATATAATGAAGTTTAAAACGTCTTTAGCACTGCTTGCAGCAGCCAGCTTTTACAGCCATGCAGGAGCTAGCAATACCTTTCAACTTGAAAATGTTTTTGATCTTGAATACGCCAACCAAATAGAAATGACAAAAAATGGCGATACAATTTACTTTGTGCGTAATCGCATGGATATCAAAAGCGACCGTAAAGTCAGTAATATTTGGTCAGTAAACCCAGATGGTAAAACCATGCTACCGCTAACGTCTGGCGTGCATATGGATTACTCTCCGGTGTTGTCACCAGATGAAACTCGATTAGCGTATATTTCTACCCGAGATGGTAGCAGCCAAATCTATGTAAAATGGTTAAAAACCGGTAACGTAGCAAAAATTAGTAACCTAACGCAAAGCCCTGGCGGATTGACTTGGACGCCAGATGGCAAACAATTGGTGTTTAGCCAGTTTGTGCCAGCAAAATCAGCAAGCCCAGTGTCTTTACCGGGTAAGCCTGAAGGCGCTAAGTGGGCAGAGCCAGCTAAATATATTGACGATACCTATTACCGTGCCGATGGCGGTGGCTACTCTGAAAAAGGCTATCATCACTTTTTTATCATCAGTGCAACGGGCGGCAATGCACGTCAATTAAGCTCTGGTGATTTTGATCATGGTGGTGCTATTAGCTTTAACGAACAAGGCGATGCGTTTTATTTCTCGGCTAATCGTCATGAAGACAATGAATTACACCCGACTGAATCTGAAATCTATAAACTTAGCTTAGCGGATCGTTCAATTACCCAAATAACAGACCGTAAAGGCCCAGATTCACGCCCTAAAGTCTCGCCAAATGGTCGTTATCTGGCATACACAGGCTACGACGACAAAAAGACTAACTATGAAAATAACGACATTTATTTACTTGATTTGAAATCAGGTAAAACCTCAGTGCTTACTGCCGATTTAGATCGTAGTGTCGAAGATATAAAATGGGATGATAGCGGTAGCGGCCTTTATTTTAGTTACGATAGTGAAGGTAAAACACACCTAGCTTACCAGCCGCGTAGTGGTAAACATAAGGTTATTACCTCAGAGATTGGGAGTGTTGCCTTTGGTCGCCCATATTCAGGTGGTGACTTTGATATTAGCGAAGATGGTGAAGTTGCATTCACACTTGCAGATACACAGCGTCCAGCTGATGTAGCATTAATTAAACGTGGTAAAACGGCGCGTTTAACACAATTAAACGAAGATGCGCTGGGCGACAAAGAACTGGCTAAGGTTGAAGAAATTTGGGTTAAATCAAGCCACGATGGCTTGGCTATTCAAGGTTGGATTGCTTACCCGCCGGGCTTTGATAAAAACAAAAAGTACCCACTTGTTTTAGAAATCCACGGCGGTCCTGTTGCAAACTACGGCCCTCACTTTAGCCCTGAAGTGCAATTATACGCAGCCAAAGGGAATGTTGTGCTGTATATGAACCCGCGCGGCAGTGACTCGTACGGCAAAGAATTTGCGCAAACAATTCATCATAACTACCCAAGTAATGACTTTGATGACTTAATGACAGGTGTTGATGCTGTCATCAATAAGGGCTTTATTGATGAGAGTAAGTTGTTTGTTACCGGCGGTTCAGGTGGCGGTGTTTTAACTGCATGGATTGTGGGTCATACAGACCGCTTTGCAGCAGCTGTTGTTGCTAAACCAGTTATCAATTGGATCAGCTTTGTACTAACTGCTGACTTCTATCCTTTCTTTGCTGACTATTGGTTCCCAGGTAAACCATGGGACAATATTGAGCATTATATGAAGCGCTCCCCAATTAGCTATGTGGGCAATGTAAAAACACCCACTATGCTGTTAACCGGCGAATCAGACTATCGCACCCCTATTTCTGAAACCGAGCAATTTTACCAAGCGTTAAAGCTACAAGGTGTTGATACAGCGATGGTACGTATTCCTAATGCCTCACATGGTATTACCGCTCGCCCATCAAACCTGATGACCAAAGTCGCCTATATTCAATGGTGGTTTGATAAGCATAGTAAGTAGTTGCGAGTTGCAAGTTAGCAAGTTAGCAAGTTAGCAAGTTAGCAAGTTAGCAAGTTAGCAAGTTAGCAAAGCATTGTAGGCGCGATTTTATATCGCGCCATATCCGAACCATAACGCGGGGTAAACCCGCTGCTACTTTCTAACTTTCCCCTTTC
>NZ_PNCP01000074.1:0-25733 GCF_005886115.1 Pseudoalteromonas sp. S4492 | reverse complement strand
ATGTGAAACGCCCAAAGGGTTGGTTTAAAAGCGATTTATACTGCGTTATTGATCTTAACAATAGAACCACTATTACTTGCAATCAATGCCTTGCCTAAATCGCTTTTAATTCCAACTGAAACTCGCATCTTGAGGTGGTTTGGGTATCAACAGTTTTCCATGTCCTTTTCCTTTGTGAGTCTGGCTAAACTCAGGGCCCTTAAACGTACGAATCGGATTACCCCGTTGCAGCTCATTGTGTTGTTGCCACCGCGACTTTTGCTGCTGGCTAGCAGCCTGCTGAGCTTGTTCTGCCAGTTTTTGCATTAGCAAAACTCGAGCTAAACGCTTATTCGCATGCTGACTTCTTTCACTCTCTACGCGAACAGTAGTTCCTGTCGCAACATGGGTAGCACGAACAGCTGAATCAGTGGTGTTTACATGTTGGCCTCCCGCGCCACTTGCGCGGCATTGCTGAAAGCGGATCTCGATATCAAAAGTTTGCTCAGCTATTTCAAATAGTTGACCGCCAAAATACCAGTTTTTACGCTTATGCCTTGCTCTGAATGGGCTTTGACAAACCCACAACATCGAGCCATGCCATTGCTGCGCAAACTGTTTTAAAATTTGCGGCTCAGCACCGGTTAATTCAAGCAATACCGATTTGTAGCAGCCTGAAAGCTCAGCTTGCTCTACTGCAAGAGTATTCACCTTAATAGCTAACGCTTTAGCATCACACTCAAGGTGCTTAACAGCCATAGCCACCGCTTTACAGCACTCTAAAGGACCCGCCCCTGACGATAATTGCACTAAGATCATCCGCACGTTCCTTGTGTTTTAAAGGTAAGCACAGGCTTTAATTTGGCAATTACAGTAACCAGCCCAGCATCAACAAGGTCATTAATAACTGTTTGGCAGTCTTTGTAAGCTTGTGGTGCTTCATCATAAAGCAGCGTTTTATCATTACAGATCACCCTGCTACCAAACGCAGTGCGATATAAATCTTCCTTTTTAAACTTGTGACTCAAGCGGCCTTGGCATTCTCCACGCTTCCATTTGCGACCAGCGCCATGTGCAAGGGAGCGTAAGTTTACGTTTTGCTCAGCCGTTGGCTTAACTAAGTAACTGTAATCACCGCGAGAGCCCGGGATCATCACAGCCCCTTGATCGCTAGGTGTAGCGCCTTTTCGATGTAACCAGCCTGCTTGTCCTGCAATCTGTGATTGACTTACAAGGTTATGATTTACATCTAAAACCTCCTCGCCGCCAGCGCGAATAGCTTGTAAAAAACGCCGTGCGATCAGTTCTCGGTTTAACTGAGCCCAACGCAGTGCTTCGTCATGTTTAGCCATATAATCTGTAAAGGCATCACTTACTACCTCAAGGCCATCATGGTTATGCTCTGCAATATGCTTAACTAAAATAGCTTGCCCTAACCCTCTAGAGCCAGAATGCACCAATAGCTGCAATTGTTTAGGTTGTAGGCCTAAAGCAAGTAACGCTTGTTGATCAAACACCTCTTCAATCGCCTGAAATTCAGCGAAATGATTGCCACCACCTATGGTGCCAAGGGCACTATCAAAACCAGTTTGTGTGATAGCCAGTTCATGTTTTCGCTCGCTAATTAATGTGTGCCAACTTTCATCTAGCGGCTGTTCAACATCGCTTAAGCGTTTTGCGAGCTTATCTACATTTAACTTGGCTAACTTAGTATTGGTTTGCCAAAGCGACATACCGCAGCCAATATCATTCCCCACTAAAGCGGGGTAAATTCTACCTTCTGTAAAAAAGGCAGCCCCAATGGGGTAACCTCGACCTGGGTGTAAATCGGGCATACCCGCTACAGCGTGCATACCAGGTAATTCAGAAGTTTTAATTAATTGTTGTATTGCTAGCCCTTCAATCCACGACTCTTTAGACGCAATAAGGCTAACGTTATCAGTAAGTTTTTGGACGGACTTGCCCATAATACCAATTCCTTTCTCTGCAATAGAAAAATGCTAACGAAAAATGATTTGGCAGGTCTTTGATTAATTGATCAGGCTTAGCTTTGAAAAGCTAATAAAGAAATAGCTTCGAGCTAGGCAAGAAAACGACCTGCAAAGGAACAAGTTGTATAAGTCATATTGTTTACTCCTCTACAGTGTGTGAATGGTTAAAATCGCGGCGATTGTAAACAGCTTAAAAAGTGAAAGCAACTAAAAAATAATCAATCGTTGTTATTTACGCCCTTTTTAAATGTTCATCACAACGTGAAAAATGTGCAATTAAGCGACTATGGGTTGTCATCTAGAGAAAATTTGAGCAATCTAAAAATGCCTTAAAAATAATAACAAGAGTGACTGCAAGGTTACTCAAAAAGGATGCCGCCATGCTCAAACACCGTATAGCTCGCTCACTCATCAGCTTACCACTGTTGATTGCTGCCCATGTCACTAGCGCAGCTGAACTACCACAAGCGATTGATGCCGCCTTTCAATCGGCGGTAAGTGCGAAAACAGTGCCGGGCATTACTGTCGCGGTAGCCGATAAATCAGGAATAATCGCAGCAAAGGGTTATGGTTTTGCCGATATCGAAAACCAAGTTTTAATGAGTCCCGAGCATAAGGTTCGCATTGGCAGTGTCTCTAAACTTATTGCCACTGCCGCTATGATGCGCCTTTACGACAAGGGGTTGATTAACTTAGACAAACCTGTAACCGACTATGTAACTAACTGGCCAGAGAAACACGCAACTTTAACACTGCGCCAACTCGCGTCACATACCGCAGGGATCCGCCATTACAAAAAAGGCGCCAATGAATTTTTACTCAACAAATGGTATGGCGATATTGATAGCGCTTTAGCCATGTTTAAAGATGATCCCCTGCTGTTTGAGCCGGGCACCAAACAGCAGTATTCAACATTCGCTTGGACATTAGTAAGCGCTGCGATGGAAGGCGCTGATCCAAAACGCAACTTTCGACAAATTATCGAACAAGAAGTCTTCGCGCCACTTAAGTTAAACGACACATATTTTGATGAGCAGTTTACCCTGATCTCACATCGTGCAAGACCTTATAGCGTTGATCAGGGCCGTTTAGTTAACTCACCGCAAACCGATCATAGCTATAAATGGGCTGGCGGTGGCTTTATTGCAACACCAAGTGATATCGTCAAGTTTGCAGTAGCTCACACGCAGGGCAATTATCTAAAAGAAACCACCGTGGATGAAATGTTTACCCCAGCCACTCTCAATAATGGTGAACAGGTCGATTTTGGTATCGGTTGGATGACAGGTTTCAAAAACTATCAACAAAGAGAAAAGTACCAACATGATACTGAACTACAAGCCTTGATGGCCGACATGCCTCACGCTGTAATGCACTCTGGCGGTAGTATGGGTGGCATTACCATGACCATTATGTGTGTTGATCATCAACGCGCGGTGACTGTGGTTAAAAACGTTAATGGTGATAACAGCGCAGATGTATTTGCGCTAGCCCTACAAACCCTAAGCTATTATCACCAAGACCATTGATTTGTTTAAGGCAGCTTAACTATAGCTGCCCTTGTAACCTCGTTTTTGTCTCTTTTAAGTAATCTGGGTAGGGATACGAGTCATCTGCAACAGCGATTGCAGCCTCGATTTGAACTAATGCTTGACGAGTATTACCTTGCATTTCATAGCCATATGACAAAGCTGACAGTGCATACGCTGATTTAGGGTAGTTTTTGATATTGTACTTAAACACCTCAATAGCCCGCTCAAATTGCTGGTTATCCGTTAAGCTGTAACCCAGCAGCCTAACAGCACGGTCTGGTGGCGCTATTTGCTCGCCCCATTGCTGAGATAAACGTTGATAATAGGCATCAATTGATGAAACATCATCGCCCAATGCACTCAAAGGCATATGTTTAGATAAAAATAAGCCATGGTACGCATTAAATGCCCCAGCGGCTGAGGTTAGGTTATGCGAAACGCCTGCAAAGGCATCGCTCTTAAAGCGCAGATTTTGCACCTTACTATTTTGCATTGTTTGCTGCATATCATCGTATCTTTCGCGCATAATGCCAGCTTCTTCGCCGATATTCATATATACATAGCTGTTAATACTTTTGGCTTTAGTAACAAAGGTATTTAGACTCTTAGCCGGGGCGCCATAGTTCCACCATACCGCAGGGCTATAAGCAATGTGCGCTTGAAATAACTCAGGGTCAGCTTGCATTGCGTAAAGAGCAAATACACCCGCAGCTGAGGCTCCTGCAATAACTCTATAATCATGAGTACGATACTGTTTATTAACCAAAGGCATCAGTTCTTGCTCTACAAAAGCTAAAAACTTTGCTGCACCACCGCCTTCGCCAACAGGCCCTTGTGGTTCTTTGTTCACTGTCGGATAAAAATCTCTAAGTCGATTAGTGCTTTCAATTGCAACTACAATCACTTCTGGCGCTTGATCATTTTCTTGTAAGCGCTCAAGCACAGCATTAATCAATGGTAAATTACCAGCCCCATCCAAACGATAAATAACGGGATATCTTTTGTTTGGATGTGTTTGATAGCTTTTTGGCAATTGCACAACGACAGTGCGTTGCTCACTAAGATTGCTTGATTCGATAGTATGCGTATGCTGGCTGTAATGTGTAACCGCATCATCTGCAGCTGGTTCAGCCATTACATGACTAGTACAGAGTAAAAAACCACTAATACAGAATAACTTAAATAGTCGCACGACTTATCCTTAAGAAAAATTGGTAATTTTTTAAGCTAACATAGTTACAGGTACAAACGAAGAAAAAAAGAGCACCATTTTCTGAGACTTAACCTCCAACCAACAACCAAAGTAGTTTTTTTATAGAATTTATTCTCAGTTTGCAAAACCGGAAGTAAACCAGCCATTTTTACGTTTCACTCACTCAGTACTTTTCTAAATAGTGAAATAAATCATGACAATAAAAAAAATACTCATCTGCTTTGTAGCGGCTTTGCTACTGCTAACTGCGATTGTGTTATTTCGCACTTGGCAATTCAAACCCGCAGCAATCACCCCAATCCCTAAAGCAAATATTGCTGTAAACAGTCAGCAGATTGCTGAACACTTATCTCAAGCGGTGCAATTTAAAACGATTTCAAAAGAGCATCGTTCTGATATTGATTACCAGCAGTTTAGCGCATTTATATCTTGGCTAGCGCAAACATACCCCGATGTTCACCAACAACTTGAGTTAAAAAAGTTTAATGATTACACCTTGCTCTTTCATTGGCGTGGTAGCGAGGCGCATAACAAAGCGATTTTATTATCTGCTCATTATGATGTCGTTCCGGTCATTGCCGGCACAGAGTCATTATGGAGCCACCCTCCCTTTGCTGGCACCATTGATAGTGAACATGTTTGGGGGCGCGGAACACTTGATGATAAAGGCTCAGCAATTACTCTCATGGAAGCGATCACTCATTTACTTGCACAAGACTACCGCCCCAAGCGAGATGTTTATATTGCGCTAACGCATGATGAAGAAATTGGTAGTAAATATGGTGCTGCAGCAATTGCTGATTACTTTGCTGATGCAGCTATTGCCCTTGAATGGTCACTCGATGAAGGCTCATTTGTACTTGATGGTATGATCCCTGGTGTTGAGCCAAAAGTGGCAAGTATTAACGTCACCGAAAAAGGCTATTTAACCCTTGAGCTAATCGCACATGCCAAGGGTGGTCACAGCTCAATGCCTCCCTCAGAAACGGCAGTGAGTATCTTAGCGCAAGCCATTGTAAACTTAAAAAATGCCCCAGTGCCCGGTGGTCTTGAAGGTATTTCGGCGCAAATTTACGATAAAATGGCTCGTCATATGCCTTTTTCAAGCCGTGTGTTATTTGCCAACCAATGGTTATTTGGCTCACTTATCGAAAATAAAATGAGTGAAATGAGCTCTGCTAATGCCATGCTCCGCACAACCACAGCACCTACTATGTTATCGGGCAGTGAGAAATCAAACGTATTACCCATCGAAGCTAAAGCAAAAGTTAACTTTCGAATTCACCCACGCGATTCCGTCGAGAGTATCATTGCCTACGTAAATGCAGTGATTGATGACCCTCGTATTGAGATTGGCATTGTTGAACAATTTGAACCATCACCCATATCAAGCAGCGAAAGCCCTGCATTTAAACTACTTGCTAATGCTGCACAAAGCATTCATGGCGATCTGGTAGTTGTACCCGGGTTAACAGTAGGGGGGACAGACAGTCGTCGCTACCAACAAGTTGCTGACGATAGCTATCGCTTCTTACCCATGACGCTCACTTCACAAGAGCTAACCGGTTTCCATGGTACAAATGAAAAAATTAGCATCGAGAACTTAACTAAAGCGGTGCAATTTTATAGCTACTTAATCAAGCAAAGTGATCAAAACCTTTAATTAAGCGCTAAACCCACACTGTGGGTTTAGCTTTTTAAACTCACAGTAGCCGCACTTTGATTGCTGCGATATTGTTTAGGCGTACAACCTTGATAGTTTTTAAAGTGGCTGTAAAAGGTTGAAACCGAGTTAAAACCAGCCTCAAAGCCAACTTCAGTCGCTGATAAATGGGCTTTATTAGGATCTTCTAAGATGCGAATAGCGGCTTCTATTCGCTGCTTATTAATAAAATCGTAAAACGATAACCCTGCATGACCGTTAATGGTTTCGGATACATGACTCACTGAGACATCTAAACGCTTAGCTAAATCACTCACCTTTAAACCCGCCTCTAAGTATGGCTGTTCAGTCACCATCAATTGCTGCAGTTGCTGCCAAAGTGAAGCAGCATCTACTTCAGTTAAGCTGCTTGTTTGGTACTTTTTATTGCTGCTCGATACGCTTTCTACTGGCTGGTTTCGAGGCTCTTCATTATCTTCAGCGTGGATTGTTACTTGTCTCACCCCGTAATGAGCAATTAGAACGGTTGTCACCAGCATCGCAAGTTCATGCATATGACCACTATTAAATTCATTTCCTAAGAACTGACCAGCTTCAAATAGAATAGCCAATAGAGTACCGATTATATAGCACCAGCAAATCATGGTGACCCAGCGTAAATTGATCTCTTCGATATTAGAAAAACGTCTTTTAATTTGCACTTGGTAAGATTTAAGAATCCCAATGATGATAAAGCCATAAGCTAAATTGCTGACCCAAGCAGCCACCTTATGAAGGTAACGATTTTGTCGATACACATCGCATAACTCATTACTAAAACAAGGTAAAGCCAAACTGTGATTAAGCTCAACGGGCATTTGCCAATGCCAAATGAGTGTAAAAATGAGTACCGGACTCAAATGCCATAAGTGTGTCGCTTGAAGAGTGAAATTAGGCCTTGTTTGAAACAACACATAAAAATATAGTAAAGGACCCGTCAGCATTTGAATACTGACGAGGTAATACACTTGCCCTCTGAGGGCTGGTATCTCAGCTTGCATGATGACGGCTAAAGCCAACATTGAAATCAATAAACTAACCAAGGCCATGGTATTTTTTGCCCCCGCAGAGCCGGGCCCTGCACGCCACAAAAAAAACGACAAACCAAAGCTAAAACACATACATGCGCCGATAAAAAGAGAGAACGGCTGAATAGTCAAAGGGCTAGATAAAAACGCATTTAATGCCATAGTGATACACTTTTATTATTTTTTTATTTTAATCTCACAGCTGCCAAAGCAGCTAAATACGGGCTTTTTAATATTACGAATTTGCAAATTAGTAAAAACTTTAAAACTAATTTCTCTTATTTTGCAAAGCCGGAAGCACTAACAAAACTTATCGCTTAAAAGATTAACTTACCAGAAAAAAATAATAATTAATTGCTTCAAAAGGAGAGCTTGGTGGGTCATTTTAAAAAGCACAAACTGGCAAAAACAATAACCAGTTTATTAACCTTGTTGCCTATCGTGAGCCTAGCAGCTGAAACTCAAGATACCGCACAACAAGAACAATTAGCACTCGAAAAAATCATTGTGACAGCGCAAAAGCGCGGTGAAAACTTGCAAGAAGTGCCGCTGGCAATATCAGTGCTTGGCAGCAAGCAAATGGACCGCGGAAATATTCAAAATATTCAAGATATTCAGCAGTCTGTTCCTAACTTGAGCATGGTCACCACTTCACCATTTACAACCACCATCAACATGCGTGGTATTCCATCAAGCCCTAATGGCGTATTTAACTCGGGAACCAGCCCAGGCATGGGCATGTATGTCGATGGTGTGGTGTATTCACGAGCAACAGGATTCAACCAAGAGCTCAGTAATATTGAGCGAGTAGAAGTTTTGCGTGGCCCACAAGGCACTTTATTTGGTCAAAATACCAATTTAGGGGTTATTAATATCACAACCAAAAAGCCTTCAGATATGGTTGAAGGTAAAGTAAAAGTCGACTTAGGCAATTATGGTCTTCGTAAAACCAACCTGTATTTAACAGGGCCTCTGATCGAAGACGTTCTCGCCGCGAGTATTTCTTTGTTTGATGTTTCTCGAGACGGTTATGTTGAAAATAGCGCCGACGGCAGCGAATTTTCAACACAGGACCGTCATGGTGGTCGCGCGCAAGTTCGTTACACACCAACAGATAAACTAACCCTTGATATCAGCGCTGAATACTTAAAAGACAAGAGTATTCCTCTTGCGAATAAACTCACTGACTATGAATTAGGTCTTGGTTATTTAGGTCTTTACCCAAGTGGCATGACACCAGAAGATTTTATTACCGATGATATTCATGAAGTGTTTGTAAACCCTGAGCGCTACTTTGTAAGCCGCGAAAACTGGGGGTTAGATACAACGCTCAGTTACCAATTTGATTCTGGGTTTGAGTTTAAATCCATCACAGCTAAAAAGGTGTACGACTCAACCATTGGTACAGACATGGACTCAACTCCCGTTGATATCGTATTCAGTACCGAAACCGAAAATAACGAACAATTCACGCAAGAGTTTCAGATTTTATCGCCAACGGATCAGTCATTACGCTATGTAGCTGGTTTTTTCTATTTAAATAATGAGGCTGTAAATGACCAAAACTTTTTAAGTGGTACTGGGATATATGGCATTCCAACAGGTTTACCAGAGCCGTACCCACAGAGCCTTAACTTACAACCGGGTAGCGGCCCTATCAATGGCGGCACATTACAAACCAAAAGCAGCGCCATTTTTGCAAATGTTAATTATGATTTCACTCAAGCAATTAACGGCTTTTTAGGCTTACGATACTCAGATGTAGAAAAACAAATGAGCTTTTATCAACGCGGCTGGGAAACGTCTTTGCCGGGTGTGTACTTGCTCAATTACATTGATATTCCAGCCACAAATCAGACCCTTAAAGATGACTTTTTATCATGGACTGTCGGCTTAAATGGCACAATAAACGACAACAACCACGTTTACGGTAAAGTATCGAAAGGCTACAAAGAAGGGGGTTATAGCTTCCGTCCACAATCTCTACAATCAATTGGTGGCGACCCTTTAAACCCACAGATGAGTTTTGACCGTGAAGCCGTTGTCAGTTACGAATTAGGCCTTAAAAGTGATTTATTTGATCACCGCATGCGTCTAAATATGGCTGCTTTTTACTTAGACTACTCAGATATTCAAACCCGCGTTATTGACGATAATGGCACCAACAGAGTCGTTAATGGCCCATCGGCAACCAGTCAAGGTATTGAGGCTGAATTAAGCTACCGAGTAACGAAGCAATTAGCTGTGAATGCGGCTATTGGCTATGCTGATGCAACCTTTGATGAATTTGAAAACTGCCATGCCATTGACGACTGTACCGGTAACCAACTTCCGGGAGCCGCAAAATGGACGAACAGCGTCAGCCTAAACTATGAAACCACACTCACTGAAAATTGGGATCTGTTTGCTGGGGTTGATTATTCGTACCGCGGTAAAGTTCAAAGCGATGCGCGTAACTTATCAGCCACCGAACTTGGTACCAGTAACCTAGTGAATAGCCAGATAGGCATTGTTTCTACAGATGGCACATGGGAAGTCATGCTGTGGACTAAAAACCTGCTCGATGAAGAAATTGAAGTTAGTAAAGCAGATAAAGCAACGTCTGAACTAAGTTTCAGTGATGTCATGTATGCCCCACCAAGAACATACGGTATTTCATTCACTTATAACTTTTTTTAAACACAAAAAAGCCGGCTAATTAGCCGGCTTTGTTATCATTCAATGATTAATAAATTAAAGCGTATGTCGCAATATTTGCCCGGCGCTTTTACCCGTCATGCCATCCGGTGATTTAATGACTTGGCCATTAATAATGACGTATTCAATTCCTTCTGCGTACTGATGAGGTGCGCTAAACGTTGATTTATCAGCAACCGTCGCAGGGTCGAGTATAACAATATCAGCAGCATAGCCTTGTGCTATCACTCCTCGGTCAGTTAGGCCCATTCTTGCTGCGGGTAAACTGGTCATTTTACGTATTGCATCTGGTAACGAAACCACCCCCTGCTCACGCACATAATGACCTAGTACTCTGGGGAAGGTACCGTACCCGCGTGGATGGGGGTTGCCTTTACCAAGTTCTGAACCACCCGCATCGGTGGCGATTGCAGTAATTGGGTAAGCCATGATGTACTTAACATCATCTTCATTAATAGCGTGGAAGATCCCCTGAGCACCGCCATTTGCTTGAATTTCCATGGCAAGTTCAGCGGCTTCATCAATACTTTGCGCTCGCCCTTCACGTTTTAAAACTTCAGCAAAGGTTAGCCCATCCCATGCAGGGTTTGCCGCATAATGCGCTATTTGCAGCCTTGCGGGGTCAGCACCGCCTCTGTCTTCTCGGATATTTTTGATCAAGCCTTGTTTTATTTTTTGCCTTAACTCTGGATCGTGTAGACGCTTTTCAACCTCAGCTTGGCCACCAGCCAATGACCATGCAGGAAATAAAATAGCAAATCGCGTAGAAGAAGCCGTGTAAGGATACTGATCGAGGGTGACATCTAAACCCGCTTTACGAGCATCACGGATCATCTGAATAGTGTGCTTACTCTCACCCCAATTTGGATGACCAATCAGCTTATGATGAGAAATATGCACAGGAATGCCGGTCTCTTTTGCAACATCGATCACTTCATTCATCGCCGTAACAATCTCTGCGCCTTCATCGCGCATATGAGAGGCAAAAAACCCATGCTGCGCATGAGCGGTTTCGGCAAGCACCTTTACCTCAGCAAAGTTTGAGTACACACCTGGAACATATTTAAGCCCAGTCGATAAACCGAACGCCCCCTGCTGCATCGCTTTATCGACCAGTGCTTGCATTGCTTTTAGCTCATCAGCAGTGGCAAGTCGTTGCTCTTCACCCATAACAGCCTTACGAACATCATTATGGCCAATTAATAAGGCTAAGTTAGGCCCTAGAGGTGAATGCTCGGTTTGTGCAAAAAATTGTTTAAAGTCGACAGGAGAAAAACCACAGTTACCGCCCAAAATAGTGGTAATCCCCTGTTGCACTAAATTATCGAGCCGAGGCAGCTCTGCAATTGAGCGCTCAGCATGGGAATGTAAATCGATAAAACCCGGTGCTACAACCTTGCCATTGGCATCTATAACTTGTTGAGCTTTGTCAGCCGCCATATCACCAATTTTAGTGATCTTGCCGCTTTCAATACCAACATCTGCGCGAACCGCTTTGCCACCACGACCATCGAGCAACATCGCGTTTTTGATGATGAGATCAAAAGATTGCCCATAAGTAATCCCCGAGCTGAGCACTAATACAGACAATCCTATAGAGGTTAAAACACTGCGCTTTTTCATTGTTATTATCCTTAGCCTGAGTGTTTAACCATCCTAATAAATTGCAATACAAATTGCATCAATGAACAGTAATTAAGCAAATTACAGGCACAAAAAAGCCGGCTAATTAGCCGGCTCTCGATACTTTAACTTACTCAACCGTTACCGATTTTGCTAGGTTTCGAGGTTGGTCTACGTCGGTGCCTTTAATAACCGCAACATAGTATGAAAGCAGCTGTAGCGGAATTGTATATACAACCGGAGCAATCACGTCATCCACATGGTTTACGTTGATTACACGCATTGTTTCGTCAGATTCAAACGCTGAGTCTTTGTCTGCGAATACATAGATAATACCGCCACGGGCACGTACTTCTTCTACGTTTGATTTAAGCTTTTCAAGTAACTCGTTGTTTGGTGCTACAACAATGATTGGCATGTCTGCATCAATCAACGCAAGAGGACCATGCTTAAGCTCACCCGCTGCATATGCTTCGGCGTGAATGTATGAAATCTCTTTCAGCTTAAGCGCACCTTCCATCGCGATTGGGTATTGTGAACCACGACCTAAGAATAGTGAGTGGTGCTTATCAGCAAACTCTTCAGCTAAATCTTCAATGCCCTCTGCAAGCAGTAGTGCTTCTTCTAACTTGTTAGGAAGTGTTTTGATTGCATTCACAATCGCACTTTGATCTAGGCCTTTTTCTTGGGCAATAGATGCCGTAAGCATTAATAAGCCAACAAGCTGTGTGGTGAAGGCTTTAGTTGATGCAACACCAATTTCAGCACCCGCTTTAGTCATAAAGGCTAAATCAGATTCACGTACTAATGATGAACCCGGCACGTTACAAATGGTCATTGACGCCATGTAACCTTGCTGTTTTGCAAGACGCAGTGCAGCAAGCGTATCAGCTGTTTCACCAGACTGTGAAATGGTCACAAGTAAGCTATTTTCATGTACAAATGATTCGCGGTAACGGAACTCAGAAGCAATCTCAACGTTACAGCTCACGCCTGCGAACTGTTCAAGCCAGTAACGAGCAACCATACCTGAGTGGTATGAAGTACCGCAGGCAATAATTTGCACGTGTTTTACGTCTTTAAAGATTTGCTGAGCACTTTCGCCAAAGGCATCAATCGCGACAGTGTCATTAACTAGGCGGCCATCAAGGGTGTTACGTACAGCAAGCGGCTGCTCGTAAATTTCTTTCAGCATGTAGTGACGATATTCGCCTTTACCTGATGCATCTTGCGTAATGTTTGATTCAATCACTTCGCGTTCAACTGCATCACCATTTGCATCAAAGATTTCTACACTGTCACGGGTAATACGAGCAACATCACCTTCTTCAAGGTAAATAAAACTGCGAGTAACAGGTAATAGAGCAAGTTGGTCAGAGGCAATAAAGTTTTCGCCAAGACCTAAACCAATCACCAGTGGGCTACCTGAGCGCGCTACGATGATTTCGTTGTCGTTCGCTTTATCAAATACAACCGTACCAAATGCACCTTCAAACTGCTTCACAGCAGCCTGTACTGCAGCTAAAAGCGTATCGTGTTGTTGGCGAAGTTGGTGAATAAGGTGCACCATAACTTCAGTGTCTGTTTCTGATAAAAACTCATAACCGTCGCCTTTAAGCGCATCGCGTAGGCTGGCATGGTTTTCGATAATACCGTTATGAACGAGGGCAATTTCGCTGTTCGAAATATGAGGGTGTGCATTCGCTTCGGTTACACTACCATGGGTAGCCCAACGAGTATGTGCAATACCAGTAGTGCCTTTAACAGCAGCTTCATTCAGTGCCGCTTCAAGGTTAGCAACCTTACCCACTGCTTTTACAGTGTTAAGCTCAGTACCTTTAAGTAAAGCCACACCTGCCGAATCATAACCACGGTATTCAAGGCGTTTTAGGCCTTCAACAAGAATTTTATTTACTGGGCGTTCTGCAACAGCCCCAACGATTCCACACATAATCTCTCCTTTTGCACATGCCAAAGTGTTTTACTTTGGGCGAGATGTGTTGTCATAAAATGATGCGTAATAAGGTGTTGTCGGTCTTATTACGGGTTATTCAATTTCTGCACAGATCAGCTGTACACCACATGCTGTTATCGCCTCGCGCTTATCTGCGCTTAGGTTGTTGTCTGTGATAACTGTGGTTACACGCTGCCAAGGCAGTTCTAAATTCGGTATTCTTCGGCCAATTTTTTCTGACTCAACCAGCACCACTACCTCTCGGGCAGCTTCAGCCATCACCTGGCTAAGCCCAACTAATTCATTGAAGGTTGTAGTACCTCTATCAATATCAATGCCATCGGCACCAATAAAAAGTTGGTCAAAGTCGTAAGAGCGTAGAACATTCTCAGCAACTTGGCCCTGAAACGATTCTGAGTGTGGATCCCAAGTTCCGCCGGTCATCAAAAGTGTTGGCTCATTTTCTAATGAAAGCAGTCGGTTAGCGACATTAATAGCATTTGTCATCACCACTAAACCGCGCTTACTTGCAAGCTCAGGGATCATCGCCGCTGTAGTTCGGCCGCTATCAATGATGATGCGGTTATGATCTTTAATAAGCTTTGCAGCTGCCTGTGCGATTGCCATTTTGCGAAGCGAGTCGCTTTTCTCGTTGCTATTTGCAACGATTTCTTGCGGCAATGCAATAGCGCCACCGTAACGGCGTAGTAACAAGCCACTTTTTTCAAGGGCTGTCAGATCTTTGCGTATCGTCACTTCAGAGGTTTGAAACTGCTCTGCTAACGCTTCAACAGCAACTTCACCGAGTTCATTCACTTGGCTTAAGATAGTATGGCGACGTTGTTGAGTGTTTCGTTTTGTCATAAAGTGAACCACATAAGTTTCGTTTCGAAAGTTTTGAGATTTTAAACGAAACAATATAAATGGCAAGTGAATGATCGTTAACCTACACAGGTTTAATTTTGATCTTCATCACCAACACGCTAAGCTATTGGCAAATATAACCATGAACATGCCCCATGAAAGAGTTTAATAGCCTCGACAAGTCCTTACTCGAACAACGAAAAAATGCCCATGAAGTTTGTCGTTTATTTGCCAAAAGCCCAAGTAAAGGCAATTTAAAACGACTAAAAGGCATGTTTGCTCACTGTGGCGAGCTGGTTGTTATAGAAGCGGGTTTTCATTGTGATTATGGCAGTGGTATTAAAATAGGTGATCGAACCTTCATAAATATCAACTGTACTATGCTCGATGCGCCGCTATCTGATGCGCAAATTACGATAGGTGATGACTGCTTAATAGGCCCTAATGTGCAAATACTCGCGGTATCGCATGCAGTAAACCCAACCGAGCGTTTAGCAAAAGCTAATTTTGCAGCGCCGATTAGCATCGGCAACAATGTATGGATTGGTGCAGGCGCTATTATACTTGCGGGTATTAAAGTTGCTGATAATGCCGTGATTGGCGCAGGGGCAATAGTTACCAAAGATGTCGCGGCAAATACCCTAGTAGCAGGTAACCCCGCGGTGAAGGTTAAAGACCTTTAACCCTATCCTTACGCGCTAAAGCATGTCCTACGTAGGTCGCCATTTATGGCGACTCATTTAAAACTAAAAAAGCCCAGCTGTATTGCTGGGCTTATCGTTGATAGCTAGTTAACTGTTATTCATATCTTAAGATAAGTGATGGTCTGGTGCTTGCAGCCTTGAAGGCTAAACTTGCAACAGTAACCCAGGTAATCGCGGCTACAGCGGCGGCGGCAACTAAATACACCCATACAGCTTGTTCAATACGGTCATTAAAGTTGGCTAACCAATCACCTACCAACAAGTAAGTTACTGGATACGCAATAGCAATACTTACCGCCACCAGCACTAAGAACTCTTTTGCAATGATATTTACGATACTGATGCGTGATGCACCTAGCACTTTTCGAACAGCAACTTCTTTTTGACGACGCACTGTTGCAAACGAAGCCAAACCAAAGGTACCTAAACAAGTTAAGAACACAGCAAGACCGGTAAAGATTAAAACGACATTCGAAATTCGCTCATCACCTTTTAACAGAGTTTTGTAGTTGTCTACGAGTAAGTTAATTTTTGGCTCATAGATATTGGCTGAGCTTGCTAATACTTCAGCGATCTGAGCTTTAATGTAAGGCAAGTTTTGCTGATCAATCGTTAAAATTAGTTCTGATACTGGTGATAAAAAGTTAAAGCCACATAAGAACATAATATTTGAGTTGGCATCTTTAGCATTACCTACCTTTACATCCTCAACCACACCCACAACACGCATATCTACACCGCGACCTGAGTCTTTAATTACCTTACCGATAATGTCACTCATGTTAGTGTAACCCGCTTGCCTTGCGACAGATTCAGTCACAATAGTACCCGTACTTGTTACTCCATTTGCACGGCTTGCCCAATCACCAGCAAATTCACGACTAAAGTCACGACCAGCAACCAGTTTTAATCCTAGTGTTTTTACAACATCGTAGCTTGCGCCAACAACAGGCGTTAAGCTGCCAGACGCTTCACCATTTGGCCACGTTGGCATAAGTGTATTATTGATTGAAACGGTTAAACGGGTATCAATAACTGTTGTTTGCTGTACGCCTTGAATTGCACTAATACGGTTAACTAAGGCATTTTTTTCTTTTGTGAATACTTCGCCTACAGGTAGCTCTGAAATAACCAATCTTTGTGTTGTTTCATAGCCTAAAGGTAAGCTTTGTAAGTAAGTTAATTGCTTTAACAAGGTAATAGAGGCAATGATTAAACCTATTGCTAGTGAAGCCTGTAAGGTTAGTAAGCTCTTACGAACCCATATTGCTGTATTACCACGCTGTAAGTCTCCACTTAAAACGCGTTTTGCACTGAATGACGAAATAAAGAATGCAGGATAAAGCCCAGCTAATATGCCCACAGCAATTGCGACCACAATAATTGCAACGCCAAATTCAGAGGCATAATTCACGCCCAATTCGCGGTCAACTAGTTGATTAAAACTTGGTAAAAATAGCTCCACTAAAGCACATGCAATCACCATTGAAAGCATTGATACCAACACAGATTCAGATAAAAACTGCGTTACTAATTGACCTTTACTTGCACCAAGCGCTTTACGCACACCCACTTCTTTTGCACGTTTAGTCGATTGAGCGACGGTCATATTAATAAAGTTAAAACCTGCAATAAGAATAAGTAACACGCTTAAACCAACACAGATCATCACCACTTGTTTAGCACCACCCGCTTTCATCTCAAACGGTGATTTAGCTGTTAGGTGCAAATCAAGTAATGGATGCAGCTCTAAACTAACTTGCTCCAACATAGAACCGCTAAAAAAGCGCTCTGTTAAGGTTTTAGCTAATGCATCTGTATCGGTGCCCTCAGCTACACGCATATAAACATAACTACTGTTGATATCTATTTCGCTTGGATCATGCTTAACATAAACAAGATTTTTAAAGGCAAAGTGAGTGTTGTCTGTTAAGTCTGCAAACACGGCACGCACTGTATACTGTCCTTGTTCATGCGTAAGTGTTTCACCAACTACATCGGTGCGACCAAAAATGCGCAGTGCTTCTGATTCACTTAAAGCGAGGCTATCTGGTGTACTCATTGCTGTTGTTAAGTCACCCGCAATCGTCTTCATAGCAATAAAGTTTTCAATATTTGCTGTTGCACCATATAAGGCATTTAACTTATAGCCTTGGTTGCGGTAACTCACATCCACCATGGCTTCACGGGTCAGCTCGACCATAGTTAATCCGAACACTTCTTCAACTTGGCTGTAATCTTCAGCCTGCTTTGACTGCACATAATTAAAAATAGGCACCACAGCTAAACCAAGTTTTGAGAAGTCTTGGCCAACGCGATAAACACGCTCCGCATGAGGCTGTTGGCTATCGTACGAAAGCTCATTTTTTGCAAACAAAGCAACTAGAATTGCCGCAGCTAAGCCCACACTTAAACCCAGAACATTTAAAATAAAGTGCTGCTTTTGGTTTTTAAACGCACGCAGCGCGGTGATCAAATAACTTAAAATCATGTTATGCCACCTCTGCTGTTTGTTGAACACGGTTAGCTTTATCAACCATCACTTGGCCATCAAGTAAGCGCACCAAACGGTCAGCATAATTGCCTTCTTTTTCTGAGTGGGTAACCACAATTACCGTGGTACCTTCGCGATTTAGCTCACGCAGCATCGCCATGACTTCATCACCATTTTTTGAATCAAGGTTACCCGTAGGCTCATCCGCTAAGATTAGCTTTGGATTAATCACCAGAGCTCTGGCTACTGCTACACGTTGCTGCTGACCACCCGATAGCTGCTGCGGTAAGTGATCTGCTCTATGGTCGATTGCAACACGTTTTAAAATTTCTTCTACTCGCTGTTTACGTTCACTTTTTGAGATATTTTGATACTGTAATGGCAGCTCAACGTTTTCAAATACTGTTAATTCATCAATTAAGTTAAAGCTTTGGAAAACAAAACCAATCGACGCTTTTCTAAGTGCCGCTAATTGCTTTTCACCAAACCCTGCGATGTCTTGGCCTAAAAATTCAAAACTACCTGCTGATGGCGAATCCAACATACCTAAAATAGAGAGTAATGTTGATTTACCACAGCCAGATGGCCCCATAATGGCAAGAAACTCGCCTTCGTTTACATGTAAGTTAATGTTATTAAGCGCTGTTGTTTCAACATCTTGAGTACGGAACACGCGTGATAAGTTAGTTAATTTAATCATTGTTATTATCCTTAAAATTGTAGTTGTTGTGCTTTATCAAAGTTGCTGTAGCTAGAGGTGATCACGCGATCTCCGGCGCTTAGGCCACTTAACACTTCATAATAGTTTTGATTCTTTTTGCCAAGACGAATGTCTTTTCGTACTGCACGATTGCCATCTTTTTCCATGACATAAACCCAGTTACCCCCTGAGCTGGTAAAAAATGCGCCGCGTTCAAGTAATAAAGCAGTGCCTTTGCTATCACCTAGCATCAGCTGTACATCAAGGCTTTGCCCACGTTTTATGTTGCTCGTGCCATTGGGTAAATCGACTTCAACCTGAAACTGTGATTGCTGAACACGGCTATCAATTTTGCTAACTGTTGCCGCAATTTCGCCTTGCTCGTGTTCAATAAGCACTTGCATACCTGTTTGAACTTGGCTCAGGTAAAACTCATCTAGTCGCACAACTAGCTTATATTCATTAGGAATATCAATCTGCCCTAGGCGAGCACCACGGCCTTTTGATTCACCAATTTCAACATCAAGCTCACTTAAATAACCATCGGCAGGTGCTGTTACGAGTAGGTTTTCAAGGTTCTTACGCGCAAACTGTAGGTTTTTTTCTAGCATGTCGGCACTGTCTTTTAGCTGAGCTACCTGAACTTCACGAATGCTGTTTTCTTGCTTTTGACGCTCAAGAGTTAGTTCTTTACGCGCTTTGTAATACGCTAAGTCTTCTTGAATTTCAGATAATTGCTCTTGTGCTAACACACCCGTTTTCACTAGCGGCTGAGTCTGTTTTAAGCGACGCGATAAATGTGTGATTTTAAGATCGATTTCAAGCAAATCACGGCGTAAGTTTAAACGGCTGGTTTCCATATTCATTTGCGTGTTACGTAAAAAGTTAAGCTGCTCAGTCACCTGTGCTTCACGGCTCATTACATCAAGCTGCAAATTGGTATTGCTTAAACGCACAAGTGGTTGGCCTTTTTTAACATACTCACCTTGCTCAACAAGTCGCTCTTCGACTTGGCCTCCGGCAATGGTGTCGAGGTAAATAGTAGTACGAGGCATAACCTGACCACGAAGACTTAAAGCATCAACAAATTCACCTTGTTGTACTGTGCTAATCGTTAAGCTTGTCGCGGTTACTTGCTGACTACGACCTGTTTGCTCAGTTTGCGTGAAACCATAAGCTGCTGCCGCAACAGCTAAACATGCCGCTGCAATTACTGATTTCTTAAAAAATGCTTTGTTATTTGAGCGTGTAATTTTCTTATCCATGTTGACGCCTTTAAGTTATCTAGGTGCTAATTACCTATAGATAAAACAACTCTTGTGCCAACTTTTATTTTTATTAAATTACAAGGGCTTATACAAAAATCAATACGAGTGCATATAATCAAGTGTCCGCTTATAGAACACTTCAAAACCCATATATCGTCCATAAATGGACACTCTTACTATTTTCAATTAGTCTTAGTGTTCCCATAAAGGAATAATAATAAATAGCTATGAAACAAGCAGGATCAATTCTTATCGTCGATGATAACCCCGACGTACTCATCGCCGCACGATTACTTTTAAAGCAGCATTATCAGGTTGTAAAAACCACAGATAACCCCTTTGATATCGAAGGTATCATTAACGCACAGCATGAAGCGGATCAGGCTATAGATGTTGTGTTACTCGATATGAACTTCACGCAAGACTCAATTAGTGGCAAAGAAGGATTCTACTGGCTAAAAAAGATCATGAGCCAAGACGCTAACATTGCGGTACTGCTTATGACGGCCTACAGCGATATTCAGCTAGCTGTCGAAGCAATTAAGGCCGGTGCCTCTGATTTTATTGCCAAGCCTTGGCAAAATGAGCAATTACTCGGTGCTGTAGCGGCGGCATTTTCACACGCTAAAGACAAACAGCAAGTTGGTAAACTCACAAAACAAAAACAAGCCTTGCAGCAATCAATCGGCAACCAACCATTTGAATTTTTAGGCCAAAGTGATGCCATGCAGCAGGTTTTTTCGGTAATCGACAAAGCAGCCAACACCGATGCCAACATATTGATCAGTGGCGAAAGTGGCACAGGTAAAGAGCTCACTGCACATGCAATCCACAATGCAAGCCAGCGCCAAAACCAGCCTTTCATTAGTCTAGATATGGGCTCACTGGCCGAAAGCCTGTTTGAAAGCGAACTATTTGGCCATAAAAAAGGGGCGTTTACTGGCGCGAAAGAAGATCGCATTGGCCGATTTGAGCTGGCCCATGGTGGCAGTTTATTTTTAGACGAGCTAGGTAATTTACCGCTTAACCAACAAGTTAAGCTACTTGCGGCACTACAAAATAGGCAAATAACACCGGTTGGTGGTTCTAAAGTCATCGATATTGATATTCGCTTGATCTGTGCAACGAATGAAAACCTCGAACAAGCAGTTACTGAAGGCAAGTTTAGGCAAGACTTACTGTACCGTGTTAATACCGTAGAGATCCGTTTGCCAGCTCTGCGTGAGCGCAGTGAAGACATTCCATTACTGTGTAACTACTACTTGCAGCACTTTGCACATAAATACAAACGTGAGCTCTCGATTGCAGCATCTGATATGGCACGTTTAAGCCAGTATCATTGGCCAGGCAATGTCCGTGAACTTGCCCATGCAATTGAGCGAGCAGTCATCCTCTCAGAAGGCTCAGAGCTCGATATAAGCTCAGTGATAAGCTCACCAAGTGCTGCTATTAGCACAAATGAGCTCTCTTCAAGCGCCGCTGACTACGACACTTTTGATCTTGAAATCATCGAGCAGAGAACCGTTCGTGCAGCTTTAAAGCATTTTCAAGGGAACGTGAGTCATGCAGCAAAAGCGCTCGGCCTAACACGCGGAGCCATGTATCGTCGTTTAGAAAAATACGGACTTTAATCTATGCGAAATTTTATTATCTTAGCCAGCCTATTAGCTGCATTAATAGGTTTATCAATTACTTTGTTTTGGCAAATAGAACAAAGCGGGTTTTCTGCAATTTCGGCACTTTTAGTAATTTTAAATTTGGTATGTGCCGCGCAAATTTTTAATTTATTTAAACGCCAAACAAGGCGTGCAGATATAGTGTTTCGCGCTTTAGCGAATGGAGACAGCACATTAGGCTTTGGCGACCAACACCCTATGCAGCAGCAATTTGAGCAGGTTAAACAACAAATTCAGGCTGCGCGTTTTAATGCAGAGCAACAAGCCCAGTTCTTACAAGCGCTATTAATTCATATCGATTTAGCAGTATTAGTATGTGACGAACAAGGCACTATTATTGAAAGCAATCCGGCGGTCAGCCGTTTACTTGGACAAGCTGTAAAGCACATCGATGATTTAGGTGTAATAGCCAACCTAGTCCAAGACGCAAAGCAAAATAGCCGTAATACCGTGCCATGGCAAAATGGTGAGCAGCACGATACGTTATCTGTGCAGATCAGTATTGCCGAAATCCAAGGTAAAGTTCGTAAAGTGATCAGTTTGCAATCGATTCATGATCAGCTGCAATTAAAAGAGCAACAAGCTTATAAGCGCCTTACCAAAGTACTAACCCATGAAATTGCTAATTCGATTACGCCACTTTCTTCTTTAGCACAAACTTGTACGGCACTGCTGCCAACTGAGCTTAGTTTTGATGATCAGGAAGATAAACAAGACTTGCAACTCGCCCTAACAACACTCGCATCACGAACCGAGCATTTAGGGGAATTTATAGCGCAATTTAAAAAGGTTAGTAGCTTACCCGCCCCACACTTACAGCCACATATTCTGGCAGATCTTGCCAAGCAAGTTGTTGCTCTGCACTCACAACAAGCTAAGCAACTTAATATTACGTTGAATTTATCGGTGCAAAGCCAACAGTTAGTAATGATAGATAGAGGCCAAGTTGAACAAGTAATAATAAACCTGCTTACCAATGCCCTTGATGTCCTTAAGCAGTTAAATAGCCCAGAGTCAGCAAAGTGCATTGAAGTAAGCATTGCACAAAATGCTAATCAACAACTGTATTTAGAGGTCAGCGACAATGGTACAGGTATCAGCGATCATGTGATTGAGATGATTTTTGTGCCATTTTTTACCACCAAGCAACAAGGCTCAGGAATAGGCTTAAGTTTATCGCGCCAGATCATGCTCAATCATGGCGGCGATCTGGTATATATCAAACGCCAACAAGGAGCCTGCTTCCGCTGCGTGTTCGGCTAACTTACATAGTTAGAACACTTACTTACAATTTGCTAAGGCGCCGTTTGGTATCATGTACCCATTAAGTTTAATGGACTAACCAATATGCGAAACCTTGCCTTAGCACTCTTTTCATCACTTGCCTTCATTCCTGCTACAAGCTTTGCTGGTATTTATGACAGCCCTAATATGAACCTGTTTGTTAAATCAGAGCATAATAGTACTGATTCAATCACCTCAGCCGGCATCGAAGTTATGGCTAAAAATAACTACAGTAATTTCGGCGCAGCATTTACAACGGCACTAGGCTCAGCAGAAGTATTTACTAAAAAAGGTGATCGGGAGACATTTCTCACCTTAGATAGCGGCATCAAATTTGGTTATTTCAGCAACTTTTTTGTCTATGGCGAAGTGGGCTTAGATTTAATTGAGCTTGCTGTATACGACGACCGCGATGACCACGACTACAGAGACCGCTATGATGACGACCACAATAATATTGATGGCTATGTTGGTGTGGGTATGGGCGTGGACTCAAAGCCATTCAGAATAGAGATCTATGCCAGAGCCCGAGAAATAGACAGCCGCTATTGGGAAGCGCAAAACCATGGTTATGCTGGGTTACAAGTTAGTATTTCGTTTTAATTTCAATTGGGTGAGTAAGTTAGCGAGCTGTTAATCTAATGGTCATTTTTAGCTCACCCTATGTTAAGCTTAGGCGCTTTAGTTTACCCGCACCTAAGTTAACGGAGTATTTTAATACGTGTTTTTAAATCGATTTTTAGGCCTTGTTGTTGTTTCTCTTATTGTAACAGGCTGTCAGACTGCCCCTGAGTCACTTCCCGAAAAGAAGCCTACCATCAAAGCCAATCCAGGTACTGTGGTTGCAGAAGCTAAAACAGCGCCAGTAGACGCGGTGACACCGCTCAAACCAAGTGAACTTGATGACGTATGGCAGCGTATTCGTATTCAACTGCAGTTTAGCGATTCAAGTCATCCAGATGTGCAAAAGCGCATTGCTTGGTACCTTACTCATCCAAATTACATGGAAGAAATAAGCCGCCGTGCAGCCCCGTATTTGTATCATATCGTCACAGAAGTAGAAAACCGTGACTTACCAATAGAACTCGCTCTAATGCCGCTTATAGAGAGCGATTTTGATGCCAGTGCCTATTCGCACAAACATGCATCGGGTTTATGGCAACTCACCCCCTCAATCGCCAAATACTTTAAAGTAAAAATTACCCCTTGGTATGATGGTCGCCAAGATGTGATCGACAGCACCCGCGCTGCTTTGGATTTTATGGAATACCTTTATAAACGCTTTGATGGCGATTGGTATCATGCTATTGCTGCCTACAATATTGGTGAAGGGCGTGTATTACAGGCAATTGCTCGTAATAAAAAACAAGGTAAGTCGACGGACTTCTTTAGCTTAAAACTACCATCGCAAACCAAACAATACGTGCCTAAGTTACTGGCCGCAGCACAATTATTAAAGCACCAAAAAATGATATTCCCTGCCATTAAGAATGAGCAGGCTATTGCGACCTTACCAGTGACAGGTGCAGTGATCTTGGCAGACAAAGCGAAATGGCAAGAGCTTGAAGAGCTAAACCATGGTGTTATCCGATACCCAGCAGTGATTGATGCGCCACATATTGTGGTTCCCAAAGATCAGCAAGCAAGTTATCAAACTCTATTAGCTAATCAAAAGAGCAATGATTATAGCCAGTGGCAACATTACACTGTTAAACGCGGTGATAGCTTAAGTGTGATTGCAAAAAACTATAAAGTAACAGTTAGCCAACTGAAAACCTTCAATAACCTAAAAACAAACACCATCCGTATTGGTCAAAAACTGATATTGCCACAATTGGCTGATCAGCAAATCGAATATAAGGTGAAATCTGGCGACAGCCTTTGGAAGATTGCAAAGCAATACAAAGTCAGTATCACTAAACTTAAACAATGGAATAATCTTTCAAGAGATAATTTAAGAGTGGGTGAAAAGCTCACCGTGTTTATCTCAAATAGTTAATACCAAATCAGGGAGTTTTACTCCCTGTCTCTTTTATCTATCCAATTAAAGTTGTATCTTTGTTAGTCTATAAAAACAACAACTAAAAATTATGGATAATCAGCAACAGGACGCAAGCTGTTCAACCGTTAAATCAGAACAAGACACTAACGTTGAAGAGCAAACAAAGAGCACCCAGCAAAACACTCAACCAGCCAGCAACCAGCGCAAGGCATGGTTTACCAACGAGCGGCTAAACCTATTTCTCGCACTCTGTGCCATTATTATCTCCGCAGCCTCCTTTTATGCCACTTACTTGCAAGCCAACGCCGCAGAACGACAAGTAAAAGCCGCAACCTGGCCATGGCTCGAAGTGATGACGGGAAATTTTAATGAAGAAAAAAATCTATCTGAAATCACCTTTGTGCTCTCTAATTCAGGTTCAGGACCTGCGATAGTAAAGTATGTGAAGTATCATTATAACGACCAATCATATTTAGATATCTATAAAGTAATTTCTGCATGCTGTTTTGATACACAAGCATATGAAACACAGCTACAAACTCTGCAAGATGATTCTCCCGACATAAATATTTTCGAAGCATTTGGCTGGATTATGACGAGTGCCAGTGATAACCGGTTACTGGCATCTGGCAGCAAACTTAAACTTTTTGGTTTCAAGCGAACGGGATTTAATGAAACTCAATGGGACAAAGTAAACAAGCAACGTAATAGCATCAAAACCGAGATCTGCTATTGCTCTTTACTAGAACAATGCTATTTAAGCGATGGCCGCGGTGATGTGAAAGAAATACAGCAGTGTGAGTGAGTTGCATGAGTAAAGTTTGGAAATATTGCGTAGGTTGGGTAGAGCGAAGCGAAACCCAACACAGGGCGATCAGCTTTCAGCCGTCAGCGATCAGCCGCGCGGTGGGGTTGTAATGTGCTGCGTCTCCCTCTGCCGGAAGTTCTAGGTTCTAGGTTCTAGGTTCTAGGTTCTAGGTTCTAGGTTCTAGGTTCTAGGTTTTAGGCTCTAGGCTCTAGGC
>NZ_PNCP01000073.1:0-2053 GCF_005886115.1 Pseudoalteromonas sp. S4492 | reverse complement strand
ACCACATAGTACGGCAGCCACTCGCTTTCCATGCTTACCGCAATCAATATACATCGGTTCTATATCTGTACTCATTAGTAACCTAACGCCCGCATAATGGGCGGATAATGCTTGGCTAAAATCAGCGAGGAACGAGCGTCAGCCAAGCTTTAGTAACACTGTCCCGATAATACTCGATAGTTTCTTTTAATTCTTTATCAGCTTTAGCCAGAAACTCTTCTGAGCACTTTGACCTAACATGAGTTAAGGGTAAATGATCTGTTTCTGATTCAATTTCACCAAAAATATGAAATTCAGTGTTCCAGCATTGGCCATACTTTTCATTACCAATACGCCATAGCTTAATTACGTTATCTAAGTAATCTTCATCGCTTTCCAGCAGCTTTTTCGCAAACGTAATTGCTTCTTCAGGCACTTAATTTACTCCGAACTCTAGAAACGTATAACGCCTCAGTTAAAAGGCAAAATTTGGTTGGCTACAATGTGAAGCGGAGCGAAACCAGCCAACTGAATTTTGTCCGCTTTTAAACTGTTTGTTATACGTATTTTACACCTATTTATCGCTGCTTAGTTGTTCAAGGTAACTTTTTAATCTTACAAAATCTTCAAGCCCACGTTTATCTGTTTGATATTCTGGCTCCCAATATGCTACGGCAGTGTATTGATACAAAGAGCTTTCTAGCATCCAAGTATCTCCATCCATTCCCCGAGTTTTATCTTTCGGAAACACCAGTGTTTTCTCTAACTTACTAACTAAATTTGAGTACTGTTCTTCTGTTAATTCAATACTTTTCTTTGATTTAATACCTTTCCAGTCATAACCCCCAGCGCCCTCATAAGTTGTAGTTATTAACTGATAGGGTTTGTGCCTAGTAACCTCATAGATAACAGGGTTTGAAAAAGTAGGTACTACTTTCATTTTTAAGACTGGTTGAAGATAAAAACCAGGGTCAGTGTATTCGATTGTATTTCGAGTAGATTTACAGCCAACAATTGAAAGTAGAATCAAAAAAATTGAAAAGTATTTCATATTACTAAACCGATCCTTCGATACGTATAACGCCCGCATAACGGGCAAAAATACGTAGGCTACAATACCAAGCGAAGCACAGGGAGCCTACGTGTTTTTGTCCCTAGCGAGCGCAGCGAGTGTTAATGCGTTTGTTATGTGCGCACTTGATAATACATGCGTCCTTTATTGTGTGGTAAAAATAACTGGAAATTGGATATACATCCCACAATCTTCTCCATACGTAATGGAAAGGTAATTCTCGCTAGCTAGATATGACTTAACTGTATAAAAAATATGACCATAGCCATCTTCTTTTTTCCATGGCGCGATAGGCATGGAAAAATCGTGATTCATTAAAGTTGCATCAAAGACAGGTTGACCCTTAAATAACCAAATACCTTCAAACTCTGATTCTCCCAGCTTAAGCGGAAATGAAGCTTCAACGAGAAACTCACCGTCCTTTTCTTTAGCTGTTATCTGAACGTCTTCACCATATTTTTGATTCCATTCATTCACCATATCTTCGGTGATATAGCAGCTACTAGCACAGACTGAAGACGCAAAGCAGATTGAAGCAATAAAGGAGAGCGCGCGATAATAAAAAACTTTTAAGAAACTCACTTTCCGTAAAACTCCCTAATGCACATAACGCCGCAAATAAACGGCAAAAATTAGTTGGCTAAAAATTTGTAAGGTACGAACAAAGCCAACTGTTTTTTGTCCTTATTGATTTGCCTTGTTATGTAGCTAAACTGTCAGTGCTTCACTTTAGCCAGCCAAATGGTGATAAGCAAAGGCTAAAGCCCAAGCAATTAAACCAATACCAATTAGAGCGAGAACACCTTTTCCTCTATTGCTTGATACATCTGCACCACAAACAGGGCATTTAAAATGTGAATAATGGCCTGACACCTTAACTTCTATAGGATTGATCTTACTATCACATTTTTTGCACTGCTGACTCAATTTTTCACCTGCTACATAACGCCCTGTTAATAGGCGGATTACGCTTGGCTAAACTTAGCGAAGAATGAGCGCCAG
>NZ_PNCP01000072.1:0-293 GCF_005886115.1 Pseudoalteromonas sp. S4492 | reverse complement strand
TTAGCGAAGAATGAGCGCCAGCCAAGCAGTAAGGCGTCCATTTTAAACAGCTTGTTAGGTTACGAACCTCAATCTACATTGTGATACTGTGCTGCTTGTTCGTAACAGTTAACACATACGACTGACATTTGATTAAACTCTCTGAATCTTTCTGTCATGCCGTCCTCTTCCTCAAAAACAGCCTCACATTGATAACACCAAGCTTGAAGATCATTTGGAACGCTTGAATTTTCAATGAAACCGAGAGGCTCTCCCTCAGGTTTGACAAGATGACCACATAGTACGGCAGCCAC